>JAVLBJ010000019.1:0-17366 GCA_031581455.1 Psychroflexus sp.
AAATGATTTATAAATGGCTAAATAATAACTTGCAATATGCTCTGGACGTATGTGTGGCTTTGCTGATTTTTTTTGTGCCTTTATCACCAGCATTCCCAAATATTTTAATGGCTCCAGCTTCTTTATTAACATTGTTTATTTTATTGAATAAAAGAACATTTAAACAACCTGTATTCTGGTATTTGTTGATTGTTTTTGCGCTAAGTTTACTATTTCAATCCTTCTTAGTAAACGATTTTTTAAGTGAGTTAGATTTTCAAAGAAGACTTTTTGCAGGCATCCTCATTTTTACGTTAGTTTCTAATACGAAAAGGCAATGGCTTCTTGAAAAAGCGTTTTGGCTTGGGTTATCTATCGCCATAATCTATTCGTTAGGTTTAATAATATATAAATCAATCTATATATCTGGCTTTTCAATAGGTGTAGGAAAAAATGTCCATAATGCTTTAATTATGGAGCGACCTTATTTTGCTTTTGCTACCGTTTTAGGAAATTATCTCATATTTAGGAATATCAGATACCGTAATATTTCTAAATATTATTATGCTTTAGCCTTTTTGTTTGGTTCTTTTTGTTTCTTTATTTCTGCAAAATTAGGCATTGCTTTACACATCATCCTTTTGTTTCATCATACTTATAGAAGTATTGATAAGCTTAAAGTAAAACATGTTTTTTTAAGTTTAATCTCATTAATAATCATAGGCTTTGCTTTAATTAAAAACCCTTATTTGAAAGAAAGACTTAGGATAAGTGACAACTGGGAATCAACGATTCGTAAAATTAAAGTTTATGAACCTAGATTTGTAATTTGGCCTTGCAGTTATGAAAGTGTTTTGAATAATGGGTTAGCAGGTTTTCATTCTCATCAAAAGCTTAAAGAAGAGCTGGTTAAATGTTACGCAAATCGCATCAAAAAAAAGGGTAAAAGAGACTACTATCTTAAAGCAAAGTTTAATACGCATAATCAATATTTAGATAGTTTGTTAGCTGGAGGATTTGTAACATTTTTACTTTTGATGGCTGCTATTTTATGGCCTTTTATAAATTATAAATATTATGATCAGTTATTTACAATCTTCATGTTGTTTATAGCTTTTTTTATGGTCGAAAATGTACTTTTAAGACAAACTGGTTGCTTTCTTTTTGGTATTTTTGCGGCTTTGGGCTATAACTATGACCAGCAAAAAAATTAAGATCTTACATCTTTTCTATCTCGTAGGCGGCGTAGGAACATCCATAGAGTTAATAGCTAAAAATACTGATCCAAATCAATTTGAACATATAATTGTTAATGGCGCAGATCCAGCTCAAATCCCTCTTAAAAACACTGATTTTACAACATATCATGTTAATTTAAACAGGGAAATCAGACCTTTTAAAGATTTTCAATTAGCCTTTCAGTTGATTAAAATCTGCCAAAAAGTAAAACCAGACCTCATTCATGCTCATTCTGCAAAAGGAGGCATTATAGGTAAAATCGCCGCATTTTTTGTGAAAAAACCATGTTTACACACACCTCAAGCTTATTCTTACTTAAGTGCTCAAAAAAAGCCAAAAAGAAGACTTTACCTGCTTATAGAAAAGGCCTTGAAGTTATTACCTCATAAAATCCTTGCCTCTTCAAGATCAGAGGCTAAACGAGCGATAAATGATCTGAAATATCCTGAAAATAGGGTGATCACCTTTCCTAATGCAATTAACCCTATACAAGATGTGAAAGAGCTAAGCTTAAAAAAAACATGGCCAGACAATTATATATGCACAGTGGGCAGACCATCTTATCAAAAGAACATCGAGTTGATGATTGAGGTAATGTATCAACTGAAAAAGGAAAGACCGGATATCCATTTGATTATCATGGGCGTTGGTTCTTATTCGCCAAATACCAGATCGGTTGAAGATAAAATTAATAAATATCAGCTTCAAGAGAATGTGACTATGCTAGAATGGACATCAAGAGATGATATTTTACATATAATAAGCCATGCTCAGCTTTATCTATCAACAGCCAGATATGAAGGTTTACCATATGCCGTGATTGAAGCTTTAGCCCTAAGCAAAGCTTTGGTATTAAGTGACGTTGATGGGAATAAAGATTTAATAGATGAGGACAAGAATGGATTTCTTATTTTTGCCGAGAATACTGAACTATTTAAGCAACGAATCTTAGAATTGCTCATCTATAAAGAGAAGCGGTCAAGTTTTGAAAAACATTCTTACTTCTTATTTAATAAATATTTTAATATTGGTCATACAATCAAAGATTTAGAAACCATATATAAAACCGAATCATTATGAAAATCACCGTAGTAGGCACTGGGTATGTAGGTCTGGTTACAGGAACTTGTTTAGCTGAAACCGGCAATGACGTCTTATGTGTTGATATTGATAAAAACAAAGTAGACGCCATGAAAAAGGGAAAAGTCCCCATTTATGAACCTCACTTAGACAGCCTCTTTGAACGCAATATTGAAGCAGGCCGACTTAATTTTACCACTGAACTTTCAGAAGGTTTGCCTTTTGGCGAGGTTATCTTCCTGGCTTTACCTACACCAGAAGACGAAGATGGTTCAGCCGATTTATCCTATGTATTAGGCGTAGCTGAAGAAATAGGAAAGCAAATTAAAGATTATAAAGTAATCGTTGATAAAAGTACTGTACCGGTGGGCACCGCAGACAAAGTAAAGGCGACTATTGCTAAATATACGGATGTAGAGTTTGACGTGGTTTCTAATCCTGAATTTCTGCGGGAAGGTTTTGCGGTAGATGATTTTTTAAAACCTGAAAGAATAATAATTGGAGCAAGTAGCGAGAAAGCTGCCGATATCATGAACCGACTCTATAAACCCTTTGTCAGAAGTGGAAATCCTATAATTACGATGGATGAGAAATCAGCTGAACTTACAAAATATGCGGCAAACTCATTTTTAGCGACAAAAATTACTTTTATGAATGAGATAGCCAACTATTGTGAAATGATAGATGCTAATGTGGACAAAGTGAGAATGGGCATGGGAACTGATTCCAGAATAGGAAAAAGATTTTTATTTCCAGGTATAGGATATGGCGGATCTTGCTTCCCTAAAGACGTAAAAGCTTTACATAAATCCGGCAACGATGTTGGGTTCAACTTTAAAATACTCGATGCTGTAGTTGAAGTCAATGAGCGGCAAAAGACTGTTTTATTTCCTAAAATGAAAAATTATTTTAAAGGAGATTTAAATGGGAAGAAAATTGCGCTCTGGGGATTAGCCTTTAAACCTGAAACTGACGATATTAGAGAAGCACCTGCCCTGTATATGATTGAAAAAATTACAGAAGCAGGAGCCACCATAACAGCTTTTGACCCTGAAGCTATGGATAATGTTCAGCGCAAAATAGGCGATAAAATCAGCTATGCTGATGATATGTATTCGGCTACTGAAAATGCTGACGCTTTACTCATTTGTACAGAATGGGCTATTTTTAGAACACCTGATTATGATCAACTTAAAGATAATATGAATAATGCTGTGATTTTTGACGGTAGAAATTTATATGAAGTAGAAGAAGTAAATGAAGAAGGCTTTGCTTATTATTCTATAGGAAGACAATAATGAAAAAGAAAATTTTAATTACCGGAGCAGCCGGTTTCTTAGGATCTCATCTTTGCGATCGTTTCTTAGAAGACGATATGCAAGTTATTGGTATGGATAATTTAATTACCGGTGATTTAAAGAATATCGAGCATTTAATGAAGCGATCTGACTTTGAATTTTATCATCACGATGTTTCAAAATTTGTCCATGTGCCGGGTGACTTAGACTATATCTTGCACTTTGCCTCACCGGCAAGCCCTATAGATTATTTAAAAATACCTATTCAAACCCTAAAAGTAGGCTCTTTAGGCACTCATAATTTATTAGGACTGGCTAAAACCAAAAACGCAAGAATTTTGATAGCCTCAACTTCAGAAGTCTATGGCGATCCTTTAGTGCATCCTCAAAAAGAAAGCTATTATGGTAATGTAAACACCATAGGCCCAAGAGGGGTTTATGATGAGGCTAAACGCTTTCAGGAGTCCATCACCATGGCTTATAATAGATTTCATGGATTAAAAACAAGAATAGTTCGAATTTTTAATACTTACGGCCCCAGAATGCGCCTTAACGATGGCAGGGTGATACCAGCTTTTTTAGGGCAAGCTCTAAGAGGAGAAGATATCACCGTTTTTGGTGACGGCTCACAAACAAGATCTTTTTGCTATATTGATGATCAAGTTGATGGCATACATAGGTTATTACTTAGCGATTATGAATTACCAGTCAACATAGGTAACCCTCATGAAATAAGCATTTTAAAATTTGCGGAAGAGATCATTAAACTAACAGCAACAAATCAAAAAATAGTTTATAAGCCTTTACCTAAAGATGATCCTTTACAGCGTCAGCCGGATATTTCAATAGCCCAAAAGGAATTAGGCTGGCAACCTAAAGTTGAAAGAGAAGAAGGTGTAAAAATCACGTTTGATTATTTTAAAAATCTATCTCAAGAAGAACTTTACAAAAGTGAACATAAAGATTTTTCTAAACATATAGTCAAATAAATAATGGCTCCAGGAAGATTTCGCTATTCCGGTTACCTAAGACCAATTAATTATTTATATGATATTGGTGTTATTGGTCTATTGTCCTTACAATTTGACTTGAGTCCGGAACAAACAGGTTTGTTTGTCTTATTTCATATTATAGCCTGGGGCATTTTATCAATTAAATCTGGGTTCTACGAAGTTTTTAGGTTTACTAAGGTAGTGAGGGTTTTATCTTTACTCATCATTCAAGCAGTAATATTCACGCTTATCGTTTTCTTTTACTTTTATGTTTTTGTAAATCAAAACTATGAACCTTATAAGCTATTCATTTATGTAGGAGAGATTTTTTCTTTAATTACATTATATAAACTTGGCGTTTATTTATTACTTAAGAAGTATAGAAGGTTCACCGGTAGTAATTTCAGGAAAGTAGTTATCATAGGCAGTAGTTCTACAGCAAAACAACTAAAAGAATTTGTTGTTAGCACACCAGAGTATGGTTATGAATTAAAAGCACATTTTAAATTAGACGTTAACCAAGATAACTCTTCTTTAAAAGATATTAAAGATTACATTATACATTATAAGATAGATGAGATCTATTGCTCTGTATCCAGTTTAAAGAATCAAACCATAAATGAATTAATTGATTTTGCTGATAATAACTTAATTATAATAAAATTTATTCCAGACAATAAAGACTTGTACGCTAAGCAGTTAAAAGTTGATTATTATGGCTATTTGCCACTTTTGTCATTACGTAGAATCCCTGTAGATGATGCTATAAATAAATTTATTAAACGAACGTTTGACTTAATTATGTCTACTTTAGTAATTATAGGGTTATTATCTTGGTTAACACCTATTTTAGGATTATTGATCCGGTTAGAATCAAAAGGCCCTATATTTTTTAAGCAAAAAAGAAACGGCTTAGATTATAAAGAATTTTATTGTTATAAATTTCGTTCTATGCGTCCTAATTCTGCTAAAGAGAATGAATGGGTGAAACCAAATGATAAACGCGTGACATCAATAGGGAAATTTATTAGAAAAACCAGTATTGATGAACTGCCTCAATTTTTTAATGTATTTCTGGGAGAAATGTCTGTTGTAGGACCTAGACCTCATCCAGTCACACACACACAAATGTTTGTAGGTAGGATAGATAAATTTATGGTTAGACATTTTGTAAAACCAGGTATCACAGGTTTAGCCCAGGTGAGTGGTTTTAGAGGTGAAGTAGAGACGGATTATGATATTATAAGTAGAGTTAAGTATGATATTTTTTACCTTGAAAACTGGTCGCTTTTATTAGATATTAAAATAATAATTCAAACTATTTTTAAAGCAGTAGAAGGAGATAAAAAAGCCTACTAATGAGTGTTTTTACTATCTATTATTACAAACAAATTTAATTCAGAAGTTTTTATGCTGTTAATTTTAAAATTTATGCAGCATGATTACTATAAAGAGTGAGAAGTGCTTATTTACAATCCCAAAATGTCTATAAGGTTTAAATATGATTAGCAAAGCGAGTAACAAACAATTACTTTTGTTACGTTAAATGTTTTTATTATGAATGTACTAATTCTGGGAAGTGGTGGTCGTGAACACGCCCTAGCATGGCGTATTTCTAAAAGCCAACACCTTAATCAACTTTACGTGGCGCCAGGAAATGCTGGCACCCTTAATGTAGCTACAAATATCCCTATTGTTCCTACCGAGTTTCTTGAAATAAAAAACTTTGTTTTAAAAAACAATATCAAAATGATTATTGTCGGGCCAGAGGCTCCTCTGGTTCAAGGAATAAAGGATTTTTTCGATGAGACTGACCTAAAAGATGTCCATATTATAGCACCTTCTAAGGCTGCTGCCATGCTGGAAGGTAGCAAAGATTTTGCAAAGTTATTCATGCAAGAAAACAACATTCCAACAGCTAAATATCAAACCTTTACCGCATTCTCTGTTGATGATGGAAAAGCATTTTTAGAAAAACTAAAACCTCCTTATGTCTTAAAAGCAGATGGGCTGGCCGGCGGAAAAGGGGTGCTTATATTAGATGATATTAAGGACGCTAAAAGTCAATTAGAAGCCATGTTATTGCATGATAAATTTGGAGATGCAGCCAATCAGGTCGTTATTGAAGAATTTCTGGATGGAACTGAGGTGAGCGTTTTTGTATTAACTGATGGTTATCATTATAAAATACTTCCGACTGCAAAAGATTACAAACGAATTGGCGACGGTGATAAAGGCTTAAATACCGGCGGTATGGGTGCCGTTTCCCCTAACCTTTTAGCAGATGATCATTTTTTAAAAAAAGTAGAGCAAAGTATAATTAAACCTACTTTAAATGGATTACAAAAGCGTAACTATAAATACAAAGGCTTTTTATTCCTGGGCTTAATGATCATCAATAACGATCCTTATGTTATTGAATATAATGTCAGGTTAGGCGATCCAGAAACTCAAGCTATATTACCACGTATCGAGACTGATTTATTAGCATTATTGATTAAAACGGG
The DNA here is from genome assembly GCA_031581455.1 of Psychroflexus sp. Taxonomy (GTDB): domain Bacteria; phylum Bacteroidota; class Bacteroidia; order Flavobacteriales; family Flavobacteriaceae; genus Psychroflexus. The sequence goes on from JAVLBJ010000019.1 coordinate 7,096, forward strand.
AGAAGGCAAATTAAATGATATCGATTTAAAAATAGACCAAAATTTTTCTGCAAGCCTTATTTTAGCATCTGCGGGCTATCCTGGTAAATATGAAAAAGGAAAAGTGATTACAGGTTTAGAAAGCCTGGATGAAGATCAAATTGTTTTCCATGCCGGAACTAAAAAATCTAATGGAGATGTTTTAACCTCAGGCGGTCGCGTGTTAGCTGTTACATCTTTAAATGCAGAGCTTAAAACGGCGATAAGTCAAAGTTATGCTAAGGCCACAAAAATCAAATTTAACGGAAAATATAGCAGAACAGATATAGGAGAAGATTTACTAAATATTCAAAAATCAAATTAGATTTTAAATATATTGACTCCCTTCATCTTCTGTGTTTTCGTCAAATTTTTTGAGCTCTTTCATCCAGAAGGCAAAGGCAACTATGCCTATTGTTAAAAAAACAAAATTCAATGCATTGGCAGCTAACCAAGAATCATTTTGTAGCTCTCTTAAAAGATCAAACGGAAAGAAAAGATACTCTTCAAAAATATATTCAATCCCTCTAAAAAATTCTGTCATCGTTAAATATACAAATAGTTATATTGCAAAAATAATAATTTAAAGCATGCTTTCAAGGTTTTTTAGTAAATCTCAACCAATTGTTTTTCTAGCTTTGTCTTTTTATATGCTATTAGGCTTTATAGGTGCTATAGTTTTCTATAACTACAATGAGTTTAACCTATTGTTTATACTTAAACAAACCGGCGTTTTCCTATTGCTTGTTTTCTTATTGATGTTGATAAATTTTATCTGTAAACGTAATGAAATAGATCAGCAAAATGCGTATGCTATTCTCTTTTTCAGTGCTTTATCCCTCAATTTTCCTGAAAGTATCATTAATTATAAAGCCGTAATGAGTTTAATATTGGTTCTGCTTGCTATGCGTAGGTTGCTCAATCTGAAAAACAACACAAGACATAAAAAAAAAATCTTTGAAGCCTCTTTTTTTTTGTTTTTAGCTTCATTATTTTATCCGTGGTTGATAGGCTTAGTGCTTATCATATATTTAGCGATAGCCTTTTATAGTTACCACGACACACGTAACTTTATAGTGCCTATTATGTCTTTTTTTTCAGCTTATATGATATCATTAGTGGTCTATAAAATTTTTTCAGGCCATTGGTTAAATATAATAGACAATTTTAAATCTATAGATGTTTCATTTCAAATTTTCTACAATAATGAATTGATCTTTGGATTATCTGTATGTATTTTATTTACAGTTTTAATAATTCCCGCTACTATAAAACAGATCAATCAGGATAATGTTCAGAAAAAATTAATGCTTAGGTTGTTATCAGCAACTAGTATTGTTTTCTTATTGCTGATTTTATTTTTTGTTGATCTAACAGGAGATGAATTATTTATTTATAGTGGCATAGTTGTTTTACCTTCAGGTAACTTCTTAAGCTTCAAAAAGAATTGGATCAATGAAATCATCATTATTATCTTTCTAATTAGTCCACTGATTAGCTGGATCCCTCACATCTTAAACCTTTAATTTCTAATATATTTGTAATAAAAATCAAAAAATATGACAGCTGAAAATGCAATTTCTATATTTAACCGGGCCATAGATGATTATCATATAAAAGATAGTGTAGATCAGGATTTTATTAATCCTTATAACAAAGAAGAACAACTTTTAGAGCACTTACTTTATAGAAAATGCTGGATTGATACGGTACAATGGCATTATGAAGATCTTATTCGTGACCCTAATATATCACCCGATGAGGCTTTAAAACTTAAACGTAAGATAGACGCCTCAAATCAAGATAGAACAGATACGGTTGAATATATAGATAGTTACTTTTTAGAGTACTATAAAAATGTAACTGTTAAATCTGATGCTACTATTAATACTGAATCACCTGCCTGGGGCTTTGATCGCTTATCTATTTTATGTTTAAAAATTTACCATATGCGAGAGGAAGCTATTCGTGCTGATGCAAGTAAAGAACACCAAATCAAATGCCAGCAAAAATTAGATGTTTTGCTCGAGCAGCAAAAAGATTTAGCTACCGCCATTAATCAACTTCTAGAAGCCATTGCTAATGGCGATAAATACATGAAAGTTTACAAACAAATGAAAATGTACAATGATGATGAGATGAATCCGGTGTTAAGAAATAAAGCTTAACATGCCGCAGAAAATAGCCATTATTAGATTTTCTGCATTAGGTGATGTAGCTATGCTTTTACCCATTTTAAGAATCCTTAAAATAAAATATCCTCATTTAAAAATAGATGTTTATACAAAAAAGCCCTTTGCACAAATTTTTGATTTAATCAATGTAAATGCCATTGGAATAGACTTTAAGACGTCTTATAAAAATATACTGGGTTTAAAGAAACTTGCAAGTAAAATCGATTATGAGAACTATGATGCCGTTCTAGATTTACATGTGGTTTTAAGAACTTTTATCTTAGATATTTTCTGTGCTTCAAAATTCTATAAAATGGATAAAGGAAGAGCAGAAAAAAAGAAAATGATTAACCTAAAACACAGGCCAGATAAAGCTTTACCCTCTATGCATAAGCGTTACGCTGATGTGTTTGAAAGCGCAGGCTTACCTATAGATATCAACACGACATTAGAACCATTACATTTTAAAAAGCTTGATAAATTACCCTTTGATATTCAATTTGATAAACCTGTAATAGGTATTGCTCCTTTCTCTGCTCATAAGTCTAAAGAGTATCCTATAGAATTGATGCTTGAGGTTATAAATATATTGAAACAGAAAAATCAAATAGACATATTATTATTTGGCGGTGGTAAATATGAAACAGAAAAACTAAAGTCCTTAGCAGCTAATTTTGACCATGTTTACTCAACGGCTGGCATTATGAGTTTAAGTAACCAAATAAAATGGATGACCAGATTAAAACTATTAATATCAATGGATTCCGGTAATGCTCATTTGGCGGCAGCCATGAATGTTTCTGTAGTAAGTGTTTGGGGGGTTACTCATCCTTACTTAGGATTTAAACCCTTTAACCAACCTATGCAAAATCAAATTTTACCAGACGCCAGAAAATATCCTAAAATACCGGTAAGCGCTTTTGGAAAAACTAAAGATCAAAAATATGCAAATGCTATAGAATCGATAGAACCTAAAAAAATTGTGGAAAAGGTTATTAATTTACTAGCGTATTAACTCTTATTAGTCTTAGAGAGATGTAAACCACATTCTTTTTTACTTTCTTCCCACCACCATCTACCGGCTCTAAAATCTTCACCTGGCCTAATTGCTCTGGTACAAGGTTTACAGCCTATACTCACAAAACCCTGATCGTGAAGCTTATTAACGGGTATTTGATGCTCCTCAATAAAGTTTTCAAGGTAGTCCCGCTCCCAATTAATGAGAGGGTTGAATTTGATGACATTAAAGTTAGGATCATGCTCAAACGTAGGTAGTTGTTTTCTAAATTCTGATTGATCGCCCATAAGCCCTGTGATCCAAATACTACAATTTTGCAAAGCTCTTTTTAAAGGTTCTACTTTTCTTGTATGACAGCATTCTTTTCTGTTCTCCACTGATTTGTAGAAACTGTTAGGGCCTTTTTTATTGACCATTTGTTCTACTTGAGATTGATCTGGAAAATAGATATCTATTTGCTTATCATAGCGTTTTTGTGTTTCCTCCATAACATCATAGGTTTCCTGGAATAGTCTACCTGTGTCTAAGGTAAAGGTATTAACAGGAAGTTTTTCATTAAATATGATGTGTGATAATGCCTGATCTTCTTTTCCAAAAGAAGTAGAAAAACAAACTTTACCTGGAAATTTAGCACACAAGTGTCTTATTGTGTTAGCTATATTTAAATGTGATGTTTCTTGAGCTATATTATTAAGTTGCTCTTCGATGTTTTCCATGTTCATTCCGTTCATCGAATACAAAATCCGTGAACTTACAAATATATGAAAATTTGATTTTAAGGCAGGATTTAGTTATAAAAAAAAGCCTGTTAAATTAAACAGGCTTTTTTATTACTATTTATTTGCATCGTAAAGTTCATTTACCTTATCCCAATTAATTACATTAAAAAATGCCGCGATATAATCAGGTCTTTTGTTTTGATATTTTAGGTAATAGGCGTGTTCCCAAACATCAAGCGCTAAAATAGGCTCACCAGCTGTACTTACAAATGGCATTAATGGGTTGTCTTGATTAGGTGTTGAACTAATCTCAAGCTTTCCGCCATTATGCACGGTTAACCATGCCCATCCTGATCCAAATCTTCCGGCAGCCGCCTTAGAAAATTGATCTTTAAAGTTATCATATGAGCCAAAGTCGTTTTCTATTGCTTTAGCAACTTCGCCTGTAGGTTCTCCGCCTCCATCAGGTCCCATAACTTCCCAAAATAATTTATGATTATAAAAACCACCTCCATTATTTCTTACGGCTGTATTTGTAGGATCTAATTCTTTAAGGAGCTCATCGATAGATTTTTTATCGTCTGATGTTCCTTCTATTGCAGCATTGAGCTTTTTAGTGTAACCAGCATGATGCTTGTCGTGATGTATTTCCATGGTTTGTGCATCAATATGTGGTTCTAGTGCATCTTTTGCGTAAGGTAATTGCGGTAATTCAAATGCCATAATTATTAATTTTAAATGATTTAAGGCAAATGTAATAAGATAGCTGTTTTTTAACAATTTTTCATTGTTATAAAAAGCTTAAAAGAAAATGTACTTAGGGATTTTAAAAAATTGTATTTTTAGCTTATATAATTATAAACATGAGTAATTTTAAAATTTACAATGCTTCTGCCGGCTCTGGTAAAACCTATAATATTACCTATCAGTTTGAAAAGAAAATTTTGCAAAGCTCATCACCCTTTGAGTTTCAAAAAATCATGGCCATTACCTTTACTAATAAGGCTGTACAAGAAATGAAAAGCAGAATTATAGATGATCTTAAAGCCTATAAACGCGAAAACATAAATAAAGAATTTGAGAAAAAAAGGGATAAATTAGCCGAAGACTTGAAAGTATCTAAAGAAAGTCTTAGAAATAAAGCAGATCTAGTTTTAAATCAGATATTAGATAACTATGCTGCTTACCAAATAACAACAATAGACAGCTTAAACCATAGAATTGTTAGAACCTTTGCGAAAGATTTACATTATAATTCAGGATTTGAGATAGAACTTGAAACAGATGAAATTTTTGAAGAAGCTGTTGAGTCTATTTTAGATGATGTAAAAAACAACACCTCTATAGAAAATGTCATAGCTGAATATGTAGACTATCAAACAGAAGAAGGCAAGTCCTGGAATATAAGACCTAAACTTGTAGATTTAGCCAAATTATTAACAGACGAGAAGCATAACAATGCTATAGCTAAAATAAGTCATTTTAATATCTCTGATTTTGAATCTCTAAAAAAAGAATTAAAATCTAAACTTGAGCTAAACAGAGGTAATGTAATCAAATTAGCTGATCAATTCTTAGATTTATTGGAACAAAACGGCCTTAAACACACCCATTTTAAAAGTAAATATTTACCAAATTTTATCACTAAAAAAAGTCATGGTGATATGAACATCAGTACTAATTTACCTGCATACCTGAAAAATATTGATGATGAAAATCAATATAAGAAAGGAGAAAACCAGGATGTAAAAGATATAATGAACCGCATTAAACCTCAATACACTGCTATTGTCAACCAGCTGCTTAGTGAAATTTTTGACTTTCATTTAAGCAAGAAAATCATCAATCAATTATCACAGCTTGCCTTGCTGCAGTCCATTTACAATGAATCTGAAAAGATCAAAGAAGATAGAAATTGTTTATTTATCAATGACTTTAACAAAAAGATTAATCAAACCATTAAAAAGCAACCGGCGCCTTTTATTTACGAAAGGTTAGGCGAAAAAATTCATGATTTTTTTATCGATGAATTTCAAGACACTTCTTACCTACAATGGGAAAATTTAATTCCTTTAGTTGAAAACACATTAACCAGTTTAAGAGATGGAAAAAAAGGATCTTTAACCTTAGTTGGTGATGTTAAACAAGCTATCTATGAATGGCGAGGTGGTGATCCTGATATTTTCTTAAATCTGATAAACGGGGTTTCACCATTTCCTGTATCGGCTGAAAACCACAAGTTAGAAGATAATTTCCGCAGTCATCGCGATATAGTAAAGTTTAACAATAGCTTATTCCAGTTTTTATCAAAAGAACTGTCTCATTATGGCGATCTGGAAAGCATATATGCCGATGTTCAACAAAATCCGCGTAAAGAAAAACGCGGCTATATAGAAATAGATTTTAATTTCCATAAAGATGATTACCCGTATGCAGAAATGGTATATGACAAATTAAAAAAAATCATCAGCCATGAGAGCCAAAACCCTTTGTTCAAGCTTAATGATATTTGTGTTTTAGTAAGGTCTAATAAGCAGAGTAAGGCTATAGCTGAATATTTAGAAGAAAAAGAAATAGCCGTAACTACAGCAACTGATTTACTCATTCATAATGATATAAGCGTTCAGCTTATTTATAATTTTTTACGTCTGGTTTTTGCAAATGAAAACCAAGTAAATAGTCATCTTATACTAGAAAATTATATCAAATTAAATCAGCTAAATTTACCATTAAGCACCTATAAGCATTTAATCGGTTTACCTATAGATGATTTTATTTATGAATTTAACAAACAATTTCAAACTCACTTAGATAAGGAAAAAATAGAGTATCTACCATTATATCAGAAAGTTGAATATTTGGTATCTGCATTAAGTTTAAGTGAAAAATCTAATAATTACCTCAATGCTTTTTTAGAAGAAGTATTTAATTACAGCCAGAATAAGCCGGGTTCTATACCTGCTTTTTTAAGCTATTGGGAAAAACACAAAGAAAAACTTAGCGTATCTACATCTGTTGATGATAACTCTATAAATTTGATGACCATACATAAAAGTAAAGGCCTTGAATTTGGTTATGTGATTATTCCCTGGTTAGAAAGTACTTTAGATGATATATCAAAAACCAATTATTGGCAAAAATTAAATCATGTAGAATCGCCTATACCATATTCACTGATAAGCAAACCCGCAAAGCTTTTATTCAACCATCCCGAGGCAAAAGAAAAGATTGAAGAGTTAAGCCGTAAAAGCGCATTAGAAAATTTAAATGTGTTTTATGTTGCCTGTACGCGAGCCTCAAAAGCTCTGTTTTTGCTGAGCAAGCCAGAAGGTAAATCAAAAACTGATGCTTTAAAAATGGAAGCCCTTTTAAAAGCTTTTGCTGTAGCTCAAGATTCATACAATGAGGAAAAAGCTTTACTCATACAAGGAAAATGGCCGGAAAGTGAATCTAAAGTTCAGGAAAAATCATCTATTAACGCTTTTCCTTTAAAAATAAGAGCTAACATTAATCAGCTGGAAAACAGGTTAGTGCTAAGTAAAAACATTTATGATGAAGCCAAAGAAAGAGGGAACTTAATGCATGAGTTGATGGCTCATGTTTACAAAAAAACTGACATCAAAGCTGTTGATTCTCAATTGAAAAAAAGTGACCATTTTTCTGAAGAATTTAGGCAAGACATCAAGACCAATATTGAAAATATTATAAATCATCCTGATTTAATAATGTATTTCTCTGAAGATTGGACTGTACATAATGAGAAAGAAATAGCTTATAATAAAGAAATATTAAGACCTGATAGACTGTGTCTAAGAGACAATGAAGCTGTAATTATAGATTATAAAACAGGGAAAGAAAGTCAGGAACACATCGCTCAAATTAACAAATATACTCTTGCGCTTGAAGGCTTAAATTATAAAGTGATGAAAAGGCATATAGTTTATATCAACGGAAAAATAGCGGTTAAGAATTTGTAAATTTGCAAAAAAAATAGAAATGTATTCAGATAAATTAAAAAATCAACTTTCTACAGAGTTAAAATCAATTGAAGATGATGGGCTTTTTAAGAAAGAACGAATCATTACATCACCTCAAGGTCCTGAAATCACTATCAATACAGGCGAGAAAGTATTAAATTTTTGCGCTAATAACTATTTAGGACTTTCCGCTCATCCAGAAGTTGTTCAGGCAGCAAAAGATGCATTAGATAATTATGGTTTTGGGATGTCTAGTGTAAGGTTTATATGTGGTACTCAAGATATCCACAAAGCACTTGAAGCAAGGATTTCACAGTTTTACAGCATGGAAGATACTATACTTTACGCCGCTTGTTTTGATGCTAATGCTGGTGTTTTTGAACCATTGTTAACTAAAGAAGACGCTATTATTTCAGATTCTTTAAACCATGCCTCTATAATAGATGGCGTAAGACTATGTAAAGCTGCCAGATATAGATATGCTAACGGCAATATGGAAGACCTGGAGATACAATTAAAAGAAGCTGATAAAAATGGAGCGAGAAACAAATTAATTGTCACAGATGGTGTGTTTTCTATGGATGGGCTCGTGGCGCCTTTAGATGATATTTGTGATTTAGCTGACAAGTATGACGCGCTTGTGATGATAGATGAATGCCATGCTACCGGATTCATTGGTGATAAGGGAATAGGCACACCAGAAGAAAAGGGCGTTTTAGATCGTGTAGATATCATTACAGGTACCTTAGGTAAATCGCTTGGCGGTGCAATGGGTGGTTATACGACGGCTAAAAAAGAAATTATAGAGTTATTAAGACAGCGATCAAGACCTTATCTTTTTTCTAATTCACTTGCCCCAAATATCGTTGCCGCTACATTAAAAGTATTTGACTTAATAGAAAACGATACCAGCCTTAGAGACCGCGTTCATGAAAATACTAATTACTTTAAACAAGGCTTATTAAACGCTGGTTTCGATATTATTGATGGGGCTTCAGCAATTGTTCCTGTCATGTTATATGATGCTAAACTCGCTCAAAAAATGGCAGCACAATTACTTGAGGAAAGCATTTACGTAATAGGTTTTTTCTACCCGGTTGTGCCAAAGGGAAAAGCCAGAATTAGAGTACAATTGTCTGCTGCTCATAAAAAAGAACATTTAGATAAGGCGATTGAAGCCTTTACAAAGACAGGAAAAAAATTAGGTGTTGTTTAATTTTTTTTTATACTAAGTACAGTAAATTTACATTAAATCATTTACATTTGTTTTAAAATTAATTTTTATGAAATCTATAGGTAAGTATACCATTATTTTATTTGCTATGTTATTGGCAATTAGTTCGCAGGCTCAGAACAAAGATAATCCTTGGGCCGTTTTTATAGGTGTTAACGCCGTTGACTTTTATCCAACAGGAAATGGCAGCGGAAGTGGCGATATTTCTAGTGTTGATCTTTTTGATGACATCATGAACGCCGGAGATCACTGGAATTATGTCTCATCGGTATCTCAAGTAAGCATCGCCAGATACATGAGTAGCGGGTTTAGTGTTAAAGCTGATTTTGCGCTTAACAGAATTGACAAATTAGGTGACATCTCATTGCCTAGCAGAGTTGATGGTCAAAACATTCCGGAAGAAGCTAGTTTTGTGTCTTTTGATGCAGAAGTGATTTACAGCTTTAGAGACCTCATCAAAGGTGAAGACTGGTTTGACCCTTATTTAGGGGTTGGTCCCGGATATTATTTTTTTGATGATGATGGCGCTTTTACAGCTAACGCTACTGGAGGTTTTAATTTCTGGTTCTCTAATAATATAGCTTTCACCATTGAGACAACTTACAAAAATGCTTTTGAAGATAACGAACTTGATTTATTTCAACATAGTGCCGGTATCACCTTAGCCTTTGGCGGCTCTGATACAGATGGCGACGGCATTTATGACAAATATGATGAATGTGTTGATGTTAAAGGATTAGAGGAATTTAATGGTTGTCCTGACTCAGATGGCGACGGTATCGCAGATAAAAATGACAAATGTCCAAATGTGGCCGGATTAGCAGAATTTGACGGATGTGCTGATTCTGATGGTGACGGCATCCCTAATCCTGATGATAACTGTCCTGATAAAGCTGGTAAAGCAGAGTTTGACGGCTGTCCAGATTCTGATAATGATGGTATAGCAGACCCTAAAGATGAATGTCCTGACCAAGAAGGTCCACAAGCTAATGATGGCTGCCCATGGCCAGATTCTGATGGCGATGGTGTGATTGATAAAGATGACCAGTGTCCGGACAAAGCAGGTGTAGAATCTAACTTTGGTTGTCCTGAGCTAACTGAGAAAAAACAGAAAGAGCTTAATCAATATGC
>JAVLBJ010000019.1:17466-30994 GCA_031581455.1 Psychroflexus sp.
TTTTGGGAGAAATTACCAGATTTATATCATTCCTTTACAAAAGACCTTTTAGACAAGCACTGTGTTTATCAAGGTTTAGCTTACAGACAAGCTTTATCTAAATTTAAAAAAGCAAAACATAATCCGGAATCTAAATTCTTTTTTGTAGGGTTTAATGCCCTAAATAAAGCTGAAGAAGAATTATTTAAATTTGTTTTAGAAAATAATTTGGGACAAGTATTTTGGGATACTGATGATTACTTTTTAAACCAAAAACATACGGCCTCTTTTTTCTTGAGAAATTATCAAAACAACTGGAAATTTTATCAGCGGTTAAATAATAAGCTATCCTCAAGTTGTGATTCTTTTAAAAACGAGAAATTATTTAATGTATATGCTAATCAGGGAAATACCCTTCAGGCCAAATGCGTTGGTGAAATAGTTGATCAATTAACAGATGATGAGCTTAACGATACGGCCATCCTCCTGGGTGATGAATCATTGTTAGAAAGTATTATGTTTTCTATCCCTGAAAAGGTAAATCAACTAAACATCACCATGGGTATTCCGCTGAACAAAACCCACATAGGTGCCTTTTTTCACAATTACATTTTATTATGTAAGACATCTTCTCAATCATTCTTTCATAAGGATTTAAACGAATTTCTGGAAAGCAGTTTTCTCATTCATCTGTTTAGAGATGACTGTAAGCAGATGATCAAAATAATCAAAGAGAAGCAGCACTATTTTGTGTATCAAAATCTTATAGACGATTTGATCAATAAGTGCTCAAATGATTTTAAATCAGTAATAGGTAAGCTATTAAAAAACACACCGGAAGATTCCTATCAACTCAATGAAAAGATGCTTGCTATTATTAGCACCATAAAGAATCATGTCCACAACGAGTATTACCTTTCAATATTAGATAAAATTGAAGATGTGCTTTATAGCATTAAAGCATTAATTGATAAATATTCTTATAAACTAAACCTGAGTACTTACTTAGATGTATATGCTGATATGCTGTCTAAGTCTCAAATTGATCTTAAAGGTGAAAAAGACAAAGGTTTGCAGATAATGGGTTTATTAGAGTCCAGATGTTTAGACTTTAAAAACGTTATCATCACCTCAGTTAATGAAGGGGTGTTACCTCAGGGAAAAACGGTAGGTAGTTTTATTCCTTTTGATATTAAAAAACAATATGGCTTACCTACATATCAGGAAAAAGATAAGATTTACAGCTATCACTTTTTTAGAGTATTGCAACGCGCTCAGACTATTCATTTATTGTACAATGAAATGTCAGGAAAATTAACCTTTACAGAAGAAAGTAGGTTTATTAAAATTCTGGAAGAAAATCAAATGCCATCACATCATTTTAAACGCTATTATTCCGAATTACAAAATCAACCGCATAAAAAAATTAAAAGTGTACCTAAAACACGTGAAATTCAGAAGGCTATAAAGAAATGGATGACAAGCGGTGTATCTGCTTCTGCCTTAAACACTTACATAAGAAATCCATACGATTTTTATCAAAAATACATTTTAAAGGTAAAAGAACCAGAAGAAATATTCGATCTGGAATCACCTAAAATATTTGGAGAAGTCATTCATGAGTCTGTTGATGAATTATATAGACTACTGCCTATTAATAAGACTTTAAAAAATACTGATCTTGAAAAATTAAAAAAAGAAGCTGAGAGTACTATATCAGACAAAATAATTCAAAAATGTGGCCAGAATGCATTTGATAAAGGCAGTAATATAATAGGTTTTAAAGCTGCAAAGAAACAAATACAACTTTTGATTGATAGTGAATTAAAGGTCGTTAAAGATAACGACTTAAAGATATTAGAGATTGAGAATGATAATTATTCTTTCAGATTATCAACACATTTATTTGAAGAAGACATTGTCCTTAAAGGCAAGATTGATCGCGTAGATATGCTAAACGGAACAAAAAGGATTGTTGATTATAAAACCGGCGAATCTAAAAAATTAACATTGAGTGATTTTGATCAGTTATCAACTGATGAGAATAGCGCTCATGCCTTGCAGACATTGTTTTATAGCCTTTTAAAAAGTCACAATTTTGACAGAACCGAAGAATGGATTGCCGGCAATATTTATTTTAGAGATAAACCCGTCGAATTTAAACCGCTAAAAATCAATCAGCAGTCCATGCTTAATCATGAGTCTTTAAGCTATTTTTCAAATACCTTAATTAAATTGCTCTCTGAAATTTATAATTTAGAAACAGCATTTATAGATAAATCATTAGAATAATGAATTGGGTCTTAAAAAATCAACCAGATCAAAACATTGTAAAACATCTTCAGGAAGTTTTAGGCATAAATAAATCACTTGCCATTCTTTTAGCACAAAGGGATATCACTAACTTTCAAGAAGCAAAATGTTTTTTCAGGCCATCTTTAGATGAGTTACATGATCCATTTCTTTTAAAAGATATGAGCATTGCAACAAAAAGGATTATGCAAGCTATAGATCAGAAAGAAAAAATAATGGTTTATGGTGATTATGATGTTGATGGCACCACAAGTGTAGCTTTGGTTTTTGATTATTTACGTCATTTTACAGAACATCTGCTGCCATACATACCGGACAGGTACAAAGAAGGTTATGGCTTATCCTATCAGGGCATCGATTATGCTGCTAAACAAGATGTTTCACTAATTATTTCACTTGATTGCGGTATTAAAGCTGTTGAAAAAGTAGATTATGCAAATGAGAAAGGCATTGATATGATTATTGGCGATCATCATTTACCAGGTGAAAAAGTGCCAGATGCATTAGCCGTAATTGATCCTAAACAAAAAGACTGCGCCTACCCTTTTAAAGAGCTTTGCGGGTGCGGTATTGGTTTCAAGTTGATATCGGCTTTAAATATTTTAAAAAATCAACCTATTAAAACTGAAGATTATTTAGATCTAGTTGCCATTGCCATAGGTGCTGATATTGTTCCTATCAATGGAGAAAATAGAATTTTAGCCTTTCATGGATTAGAAAAAATCAACAATAAACCTCGTCCGGGAATTCAGGCCATGATTGATCAATCTAAGAAAAAACATCTGAGTATTACAGATGTGGTTTTTATATTAGGACCTAGAATTAATGCTGCCGGAAGAATGGAGCATGGTTCTCATGCGGTAGAATTACTACTGGAAAAAAAGATCAATAAAGCCACCGAATTTTCAAAAAAGCTTGAAGTTTACAACACCGAGCGCAGAGAAACCGATAAAAAAATAACAGCAGAAGCTAAGCTGCAGATAGAAGAAAACCAGGAGCATAACGCAGCCACCACCGTGGTTTACAGTGAAAGCTGGCATAAAGGCGTTATTGGAATCGTCGCATCAAGGCTAATAGAATCTTATTACAGACCTACTTTAGTTTTTACAAAAAGCGGAGATCACTTAGCCGCATCTGCCAGATCAGTTAAAGGTTTTGATGTTTATAATGCCATAGAAGCCTGTGCGGATCATTTGGTTCAATTTGGAGGTCATAAATATGCGGCAGGGCTAACTTTAAAACAAGAACAATACAGTGACTTTAAATCTGCATTTGAGCATCAGGTAGCTCAAACCATTCCCGCATCATGTAAGAAGCCACAGCTATTATTTGATATTGATATAAATTTTGAAGATATCACACCAAAATTTATTAAAATACTTAAACAATTTGCGCCTTTCGGTCCCGCTAATCAAAAACCGCTGTTTCGATTTAATAATGTTAAAGATACAGGATTTGCAAAGAAAGTAGGTAAAGACGGTGATCATTTAAAATGTCATTTGTATCAAGATAAAAATGGGAATCGCTTTGATGCCATAGGATTTGGTTTAGGCGATAAATTAGATGATCTTAAAAAAAATCCCGTTGATATTGTTGCAGGAGTTGAAGAAAATGAGTGGAATGGTGTGGTAAAACCACAGTTAAATTTAAAAGGTATAAAAAATAGCCACCGGTAATCATCTGAATTAATCTTATTTTTGTGATGTTAGAAGCTTATGATTCAAGATATATTAGCAGCTATTCCCATAGGTATTTTACTCGCTTTCATGCTGGGTCCGGTTTTTTTTGTACTGCTGGAAACGGCAGCTATGAAGGGTGTTAGAGCTGCTCTTGCATTTGATGCAGGTGTTTTTTTTGCTGATATCATTTTTTTACTTATTGCGTATTTTGGCACAAGTCAGCTATTAGAAAAAATCAAAGATGAGCCGGCATTGTTTATTTTTGGTGGCTCAATTTTAGGAGCTTATGCCGTCATTTCATTTGTAAAAGTAAGAAGAACTCAATATAGAAAGTCTACTTACACTATACAAAAATTAAAAGGCGCTGATTACTTTGAAATTGGCATAAAAGGGTTTTTACTAAATTTTATTAACATAGGCGTTCTGGGTTTTTGGTTAGCGGTCATCATAATTTTTGGTCCGGCATTAGATATGGAACCACAACGATTAATGGTCTTTTTTGCAAGTGTCCTTGTTACTTATTTAATCGTTGATGTTTTAAAAATGCTTGCGGCAAAAAGACTTAACAATAAACTCACACCCACAAGAGTGGCCCTTTCAAAGAAAATAGTCGCCATTCTACTTATGATTTTTTCAGCAGTTTTAATCTTTAAAGGCATCTTCCCGGGAAACTCTAATATTGAAAAAAGAATGGAAGAGAAGATTGAAAAGTACACGCCTTGATCAAACAATTCACTTTTTAAGGTACAATTAAATTTTAAGGGTAATAATGCGGGAACTTTAAAGCAATAAAAAACCCTAACACTATTAATATCAGGGTTTTAAAAGATTATTTTGAGGTGTCGAGCGGATTCGAACCGCTGTAGATGGTTTTGCAGACCACTGCCTAGCCACTCGGCCACGACACCTTGTATTAGATTGCAAAAATAGTAATATTCTATTTAAATCAATAGATTATCTGCGTTTTGTTAGTTCTATCGTTACCGCTTCACAATCGGCGTTCAGCGGTGGGTTCAGCTTTGAAACGCTGACGGTGGTTTCCTTCACGGCTGGTAGTTCATCAAATATCCGTTGATTGATACGCTCTGCAACATGTTCTAACAGTTTGGAGCGTTGCGCCATTTCTTCTTTGATAATGCTCGTAAGATGAACATAATCTACCGTATCTTTTAGCTCGTCACTTGCTGCTGAACGTGAAAGGTCGGCTTCTATAATCAAGTCTACGCGATAATCGCTCCCTATCTTCGCTTCTTCTTCAAGGCATCCATGATAAGCGTAAAGCCGGATATTATTTAAGAGAATTTTACCCATATTAATATTTCTTCAAATGTAACATAGTATATTCTTTAGGCTGAACAATAAAACTGAAAAATACTTAATTTATAAAGCTATTAAAAGAACTTTCTAATTAATTTAATACTATAAGTATCCAGATACAAAATTACAGCAACGCCTACCTTTATAAGGTATAGACTTCTTTAACAACTTTCAAACCTCGCTATTATCATAAGATAAGCCCAATAATTTATAAGCATGAGAATCTTCATTAATCTGATAGTAATTTGTTTACATGCATTCCGCATCTTACAACCAATATATCATAAAGACACAATCAATTTTAAATAAAAAACTTTATCAGGAATATGCAAAAAAAATTATTGAAACGTTTTACAAAGCAATGTTAATTTTGTATATTGTTATAAATGAAATTTTTTTATGCTCAACTGTTTAGTAATAGATGACGAAAAAAAATCTATAAAAATATTAAAATGGGAATTAGAAAAATTTAATAAACATGTAGAGATTAAAAATACATTTACAGAACCGCTTAAAGCTATAGAATATCTACATCAAAATAAGGTTGATTTTGTTTTTCTTGATATCGAAATGCCACAAATGGATGGTTTTGAATTTTTAACCCATTTTGAAGATCGTGATTTTGAAGTGGTCTTTGTGACCGCTTATGATGATTATGCCATTAAAGCGATTAAAGCTAAAGCCTTTGATTATTTACTAAAGCCCATAAACTTTGATGAGCTTAAAGATCTTATCCATAAAATGATGACTAATATTGAGCAAAATAAAATTAAAAACTTAATTGATGATAAGATTCAAGTAAATGTTGATCATCATATAGAGCTAATCAACAAGTCAAATGTGCTTTACTGTCAGGGCGATGGAAACTACTGCCATATCTTTTTGAAAAACGGCAAATCTTATATGATCTCAAAAAAGCTTAAATACATGGAGTCTCAATTAAATGGTGAATCTTTCATGAGGATTCATAATTCATTTATTGTGAACTTAAATGAAGTGGTGCAAATCAATAAGAAAGAAACCATGTTAAAATTATCAAACGGTAAGTCCATACCGGTATCAAGACAAAAAAAAGATATGGTATTTGATAAGTTTTAATTGATTTTTATGGATTTTTATCTGTTTGATTTTCTTTGGCATATTGTTCTTTCCAGCTTGTTCATCGTGGGAACATACAGTTTAGCCATAGGAGTTAAAGCAAAGCAAAAATCATTTTTCTACTATACAGTTTATAGTTACTTATTGCTGATTTATATTGTTTTAAGAAGCCCTTATTTTTCAGATGATTTCAAAAATACTTTAAGAACAACTGACCTGAATATCCTTTTCTGGTTGATTCAGGTCTTGTATAATTCTGCCTATTTTTACTTTTTTTCTTCTTTTCTTCAAGTAAAAAAACATCTACCTCAACTTGATAGATTTATAAAATGGTTTATCCCATCAATTATAGGCTTAGCAGTAATACTAGCTGTAATAAGCTTTCTGGTATCTTTTAAGGTGTTTAAAATGGCTTTCATCTTTGGTTTTTCGCCTATAATGGGAATTTTAGGATTCTATATTTTATTTAGATTAAAAGAAATACCCGGGAAATTAAAATATTTCTTTTTTGTAGGTAGTTCTGTATATCTTGTAGGCGCTTTAGTGGCTTTAGGGTCTTCAGCTCTTGAAAAATTCCTGGGCGTTGTATTTTTCATGTCACCTATGAGTATTTATTACGCTTCTGTCTTCATTGAACAGATGGCATTTGGCTTTGGCCTGTCGCAAAAAGTACAAATCATCAATAAAGAAAGAATAGACCTGTCTTTTAAAAATCAGGAGATGAACCGGAATATGAATAAAAAACTGCAAAAAAAATTAGCTAAAAGGGAAAAACAAATAGCAAAAGCCATTAAGGAAGTTCAGGAAAACAGAATAGAAAAAATCAAGCTTAACTATGAAAATCAAATAAACGACTTAAAGCTACAAACGCTTCAAAGTCAAATGAATCCACACTTTATTTTTAATGCATTAAACTCTATAAAGTCGTCTCTTATAGACAATGACCAGAAGCAAGCCATAATATATATGGATCAGTTTTCAAGTCTCTTGAGAAAAGTCCTGGTCAGCAGCAAAAAAGAATTTATTACGCTAAAGGAAGAACTTGATGTAGTAGAAAATTATATCCTTGTAGAAAATTCAAGACTAGATCAAGCCGTAAAATACTCCATTAGTGAGCTTGACGCAAGGCTTCTCAGCTTAAAAGTACCGCCGCTTATTTTACAACCTCTAGTAGAAAATGCTATATGGCATGGTTTAGCTCCTGTAATAAATAATGAAAGAAAATTAAAAATCTATTGTAATACAGAAAATAATCACCTGGTAATAGAAGATAATGGTATAGGTCTAAAACAAGCGCAAAATAACAATGCCACAAGAAAGATTAAAAGAAAATCTATAGGGCTTGACAATATAAGAGAACGCCTTGTTTATTTTAATAAAGAATTTGGTAAAAAATATACTTTAGTTTTACAAGAAAAAATAGAATCTCCCGGAACTAAAGCAATTATAAAATTATGAGCTAATCTCTTGTAATTTCAAGTACCGTAAACTCTAATGTTCCATTAGGCACTTTTATCTTAGCTTTTTCTCCTTCTTTTTTACCTAACAGGCCTTTGCCGATCGGTGAGTCAACGGATATCTTTCCCGCTTTCAGGTCAGCTTCGCTCTGCGCAACGAGCTTATAGGTAAATGTCTTATTATTTTTATTGTTCTTCAATTTCACATTGCTGTGGATCAACACCTTAGAAGTGTCTAATTGCGACTCATCTATTACTCGCGCATTGGCAACAGTTTCTTCTAATTTAGCGATCTTCATTTCCAACATGCCCTGCGCTTCCTTGGCCGCATCATATTCAGCGTTCTCGCTCAGATCACCTTTATCTCTTGCGTCAGCGATGGCTTGTGAGGCTTTTGGTCGTTCTACATCTCTAAGATGATCTAACTCATCTCTCAGCTTTTTTAATCCTTCTTCTGTATAATAGGAAACATTGCTCATTGCTATATTTTTTTAGTTCGACAAAAAAAGAATCCCACTTTTCAGTGAGATTCTTTGTACAAATATACTAATTTTGAACGTTATATCAACAAACACCTTTCCCAGATATGCAGAAATATATATCTTACTTATTGATCATTGGTTTATTTTTCACTGTACCATCTTGTTCAGATGATGATAATATTTTCAATAATCCATTCCTTGCTAATGTCTCGGTCAATTTTACAGCCGACCTTAGTTTACCGCAATACAACCAATTGAACTTTGCGGGCAATGCGGTATATCAACCTAATGTAGGTAATGCCGGTGTGATCATCGTGAACACAGGCAGTCAATTCCTCGCTTGGGATGCTGCCGATCCCAACTTGCCACCAGAACCCTGCACAACCTTGCAAATTGATGGTCTGGAAGCGGTCTCTACCTGTGATGATCCGAATAGATATAGTCTGGTGACCGGTCAACCTACGGAAACGGAAGGACTGGAATACACCCTGCTCAATTATCGAGTAACGGAAGGCAATGGCGTTTTACAGGTAACGAATTAAACCTCAATATCTTTGATAAGCGACTTGAACAGCTCTACCATTTCCGGCTCCGCCTTTTCTGCCATTTGAATGATCTCCTGGACATTTACCGGTTGGAGGTCATCTGGATCGCACTCATCTGTAAGGACTGAAACAGCGATGACCGGCAACTTAAGATGATTGGCGACGATCACCTCAGGAACCGTGCTCATTCCCACAGCATCAGCACCTATGGTCATTAAATATCGATACTCTGCTCGCGTTTCCAATTGCGGACCGATCACGGCGGCATAAACACCTTGATGCAGATGGATCCCTTTTTCCCGGGCTATCTTGATGATCTTTTCGGACATTTTCTCATCATAAGGAGCGCTCATGTCCACAAAACGTTCACCGAACTTGGAAACGCCTTTGAACGCCAGTGGCGATCCGCCTTGCAGATTGATATGATCATTGATCAACATCAGTTCGCCTTTTTTAAAGTCCAGATTCACCGCACCGGAAGCATTGGAAATCAGTAGTTTTTTAATACCTAATTGATGCATAATCCGAATAGGATAGGTGACATCCTGAAAATCATAGCCTTCATATAAGTGGAACCTCCCTTGCATGATCACCACTTTCTTGTCCTGGAACGTGCCGTAGATCAATTTTCCTTTATGGAATTCCACCGTCGCCGTAGGAAAGTTGGGAATGTGATTATAGCTGGCCTCATAGTGAATTTCCACATCATCCAGCAGCTTGCCTAATCCGGTGCCCAGCACGATGCCCACTTCCGGTGCTTCAAAACCTTTACCTCTTAAATAAGTCGTTGTTTGCTCTATAAAATCCATTATTTTATTTTATGATATTGCGTAATTCCTCGATATGCTTGAGATCCTCATACGTATCGATATCCGTTTTTTCAGATAGCAAAGCTACATTTTCTGTCCTTAGGTCCTGTAAAGTTTCTTTTAAGACTGAGGCAGTGCTCCAGGATCTATCTTTAAATATCCGCGGTAAATAGCTTGTCATTCCTATTAAATAATAACCGCCATCATTTGCCGGACCAAAGCAAAGGTCATTCGTCGCCAATCGATCAAATCCTGCCTGGATATCAGCGGCCTTGAGATCATAAATATCTGTTCCGATGCCGATGATCTGCTGATAACCCTCGGCAAAACCTTGCTGAAAAGCATGGCCCATTTTTTCACCCAGATCTCCTTCGACCTGCAATTTCTTTTCCAGCCGATTATGTTGCCAATCATCGTCATGATCGATAAAATGCGTGTAATAGATAACCATATCTACATCCAATGCCTGAACTTCCCTTTGAATGTTCCCTAGGAGATATCGGTAGACCTTCAATGCGTTCTCATTACCAATAGTCTTCGCCAATCGGGTTTTTACCTGACCTTTGATAGGATTTTTCGCAAAGACGATAAGGAGTTTTTTATGCATATTTTATTTTCAATGAACAACCTTACCTCGCTTAAGATACTGGCTCCATGTAGGATCATAACCATGGATGGTGTCCGTTGCTTGGTTTGTTTGGTCAACGATAGTTCGCGCTTCATTGAACCACTTGAAAATACCGCCGCGTAAGTTCTTGATGTTCTTGAATCCGGCGGCTTTGAGCTTTTCTCCGATCTTTTCCGATCGAACACCTATTGAGCAATACACCACGATCGGCTGATCCTTGTTCAACTGATCTTCATATTGTTCTACTTCAAATTCCTCGTAACCTACATAAACGGCATTTTCGATAAAACTTACGTCAAATTCATCCTGGCTTCGCGTATCTAAAAGCTGTACGTTTTGATCGGTGGCGATCTGTTTTGCCAGTTCGTCTGTTGAAATATAGTCAATACTACCGTCAGCATATTTATCCAAAGCCTGTTCTATTTCGTTTTGAGCTTGCATAAGCGTGGCGTTTATCAGTAAAATGATCAGAAATAATTGTTTTAGCTGTGTTCGACTCATATTGTAAACTATTTGATTCTTTAGACTAAGATATTTCGACTTTCGTTTAATAATGCCTTACGTTCTTCCAGATCAAGGCTTAAAGGTAATTGCGCTAATCCCAGGATCCTTCTTAAAATCTCTATGGCCATGAATTTACGGCAAAGTTCTTCATCTATAGAATATAGCTCCCTGTAAATATTCAGGGCTTTTTTTACCGTCGCTTCGGGTTGGTCTGCCATTTTTAAATGAGCGAGCATCACGCCGATCTCAAATTCTACATCGCCAAAAAAACAAAATTCAGGATCGATGATCTTTGATCCGTACTTAGTTTTTAACCAGCTTCCCGGAAAATAATCGCCGTGCAGCAAAGTGTTCCCGTCTTTTAAATATCGATCACCTAGTTTTTCTACAGCGTCTTTCAAAGGGTGGTCTTTTTTAAAGGCTTCTCCTATTTTTCCCAGACCCGGTAAAATTTCGTCAAGATCGAGCCCATTATTTTCCAAATACGGATAAATAAAAATATGCTCGTGGTTGAGCTTACGCATATTCCGGTTGATCAGCCTTTGTTGTGTAGTATTGATGTTGATGTTTTGATGAAGACGAGCGGCAAAAGCGACGATCTCTTGAAGTTCATGGTCTTCCAGATACTTATCCTTTTGATACAAAAAAGTATAGTCCACACTATTTCCCAGGTCTTCTAGTTTTAATACGTGGTTCTGTTGGTCAACCTCCAGAAGTTGAGGCATTTTTTCTTTCAGTTGATCAACTCCAGCAATAAGCTGATAAAACTCCGCTTCCCGAAGTGCACGCTCCGCTGGTGCAGCTACCTGAGGATATTTTTCTACATAATCCCGGCTTTGTTTGATTATAAAGCTACGCTCTTCTGTTTTGATGCGTAGAGTGAAGTTCATATTTCCTTCTCCCGGCTTTTCTAAGGCGACTATCTTTTCTTCGCGTTTTAACCAGGCCTGTTCTTTAAGGTAGATTTCCAGGCTGGCTTTGTCCGCTGTTAATTCTTCTACGTTTTTTGACATTTCCTTTTACTTTAAAAGACTTTCCATCATTTTCTTATGATAATCTTCAACAATAGCATAGCAATAAGTAACAGTAGACCCACAAGACTTATCGCAGATCAGGTAATTCTTAAAATGATTACCTGGCGAATCCAACTTCATATCATCAGGATGGATTTCCAGATGTGCTTTTAATTCTTCGTGTTTGATATCTTCCGGAGCGATTAAATAATGGCTGGCGAGTATGTCAAAAGGATGAAATCCTTTTTCTCCTATCGATTTCCATTGTTGGATCCAGGGTTGCGATTTTTCTGCTATCCATTGATTAGCCGGATTTCCATTACTTAACTCGTTTAGATCATCTTGTGTGATCAAAACCTTACTGGATATTTCAAACGGGCAAAGCACCACCTTTATTTCATTTTCCAGCAGGACGCGAAAAGCATTGTTATCCAGGTCAAAATTAAGGTCCGGTGCGTGTTTTATCTCTGTTTCTCCAATTTCAAAATAAGCGGTTGGACTGCGTCTTCCCGCCACCAGGACCACTTCTTTTATTTGAGAACTTAGCTCAGGATATAGTAAGATCAAGGTAGCGATATTGGTTGCCGGACCTATGGCTAAAATATGTAAGGGTTCTTTTCTTAACTGTTGAGCTAAAGCTTCCACGGCCTTATTCGTTTCTACTTTATCTAAATTTAATGCATTTCCCGCACCTTTAAACACGGGAATGTCATACGGCGCAAAATCATCCGCCATTTTTTGAGAGATCCGGTAAGCATCATCTATCCTGGTGTTACCAAATACCGCGCTCATCCCTTTTATATCGATTTGTTTTGCATTAAAAAGCTGAAGTATGGCATATCCATCGTCAACATCACTATAACCTTCGCGTTCGTAACGCTGCATTCCTACTGCTACATCGGCATCTATCCATACTTTCTTCTTTTGTGCTATATCAGCTGGCGCGGCTTTATTTTCTGTTTCAGTGCTGTCTTGCTCGTTGTTCTTAGGCTTATTTTGATCACAACTCAAAAGTATCGGCTGGAAACAAATAAGCAATAATAGGGTTCTAAATTTCATCATTTTTCTGTTTTAAAATAAATAGCGGACGCCAAATTGAAATTGTCTGGGCGGTCCGGCATTCCGTTGTACAAATCTTCCGCTGGATGCCGGTCCGGCCTGGATCTGATTACTTTGGGTCGCATTGTTAGGAAATCCGCTTAGATTCTCAACATTAAAAACATTGAACACATCGGCGGATAATTCCAGTTGATCTTCTCCTATGAAATCAAATGTGTATTGTAAATGCACATCAAAGTTGAACGACCAGGGCAACCTATCGTTATTTCGGGATTCGCCCGGCGACCTGTCGCTGTTGCCAACATAAGCTTCGCCAAAGCCGCTACCGTCTCCATTAAGATCGGTCGTGCCAAAAACTTCTGCGTCCGGAATACGGTTGATCGGTTGGCCACTTTGTAATAATCCGGCAAAAGTGATCAGACTGTTGTCAAAGGGAAACCAGTTGAATATGCCATTGATATTATGTCGCCGGTCATTGATGGACGGACCCCATTCATCGCCATAATTGTTGGCGTCCATCGCCCTAAAGTTGATATCTTCCGTATTGTTCTCTAATGAGGATAAAGTATAGTTCAGTCGATAAGAATAATTATCATCACCGCGCTGTTTTTGCAGATTAAAACTCGCGGCATAATAACGCGATTT
>JAVLBJ010000104.1:0-4128 GCA_031581455.1 Psychroflexus sp.
GAAAAATAGTGTTGAACTACTGACGATAAATGTTAGTACATACATAATAAGTCGATGCTGCTTTAAGTCCGTAAAACTCCTGTATCGGATATATCGATCTTCAGGTGGTTCAAAAGAAAATGCAACACCTGTTAAATATCATGGTATTATTCCACAGTATTGGAATTATTACTATTTTTGAATTGAAAAAACAGACGTATGATGAATGCAGCAACGAACCTGGAGATCTATCAACCGCAACTTAGAAGCCGTTTGGCCTTACCTTTCGTAGAGCAAGGCATCAGTGCCGGTTTTCCCAGTCCGGCCGATGACTTCCTAGACCTGAGCATCGACCTGAACAAAGAGTTTATCCAGCATCCTAACACTACGTTCTACGGTCGTGTGCGCGGTGATAGTATGATCGATGCCGGGCTGCACGATGGCGATCTGCTCATCATAGATAAGAGCCTAGAACCGCAGGACGGAAAGATCGCCGTGTGCTTTGTGGATGGTGAATTTACCGTAAAACGCATCAGGAAAGACCAGAATGTGGTTTGGCTGGTGGCGGAAAATCAAAAATACAAGCCCATTCGCGTCACGTCAGATAACGATTTTTTGATCTGGGGCATCGTCACAACGGTCATCAAACAGTTATGACCATGTTCGCTCTAGTGGATTGCAATAATTTCTACGTGTCCTGCGAACGCGTTTTCGATCCGGCCATTCGCAAGGATCCGGTCGTGGTGTTGTCCAATAACGATGGCTGTGCGATCGCCCGTAGCAATGAAGCCAAGGCGCTGGGCATTCCCATGGGTGCACCGGCCTTCAAGTTCAAGCCGACCTTTAAAAAGCATGGCGTTCATGTCTTTTCTTCTAATTATGCCCTGTACGGCGATATGAGCGCGCGCGTGATGAACTTGCTCAGAAAGTTCACACCGGATGTGGAAGTCTACAGCATCGATGAGTCTTTCCTGAAGTTTGATGGATTTGCATATCATGACCTTACCGATCATTGTAACCAAATGAAACGGGAAGTAGAAAAAGGTACCGGCATTCCTATCAGCATCGGTATCGCTCCGACCAAGGCACTGGCCAAAGTGGCCAATCGTGTCGCCAAGAAGTTCCCACAGCGAACCGGCGGCGTCTATCTGATGCAGACCGATCGGCAGCGGGAAAAGGCGCTCAAGTGGATGAAGATCGATGATATTTGGGGCATTGGCCGGCAACATGCCAATCGGTTAAAGCGCATCGATGTAAATAACGGATTGGACTTTGCCAACCTGCCGGAAGATTGGGTACGCAAACAGATGAGCGTCGTAGGTTATCGATTATTGCTCGAACTGCGAGGTGAACCCAGTTTAGACCTGGAGGAAATGCAGGCCAAAAAAGCCATCGCGACCACAAGGTCATTTGATAAGCAATATAATGACTACGGATACATTCGCGAACGCGTAAGCAACTTTGCCGTGATGTGCGGTGAGAAGATCAGAGCGCAAAAGACCTGCTGTAACCTAGTCTATGTTTTCCTAAAGACCAATAAGTTCAGGCAAGACCTGTCACAGTATCAAAATGCGGTGGCCATCCCGACGGATTATCCTACGGACTCGAGCATCGATATCATCAAATGTGCTTTACGCGGATTGAACCTCATTTACCGCAAGGGGTATTACTATAAGAAAGCCGGCGTGATGTTGATGGGATTAACGCCTGACGACAGCAGGCAACTCTCTTTGTTCAAAGAGGAAAACCCTAAGCATAAACCGCTGATGCAGCAGATCGATCAGCTGAACAAAAAGATCGGCCGGCATAAGATCAAGTTCGCGAGCCAGGATTTGGGAAGAACCTGGAAGATGCGACAGGAAAAGCTATCGCAACGCTATACGACCGACCTGAAAGAAGTGATCACGGTAAGGTGATGTTAGAGTAGTTGATAGTTAGGATTTGCTGTTTGAAAAGACATAAAGATGATATTACTTCTCTTAAAAATTGATTTTAGCCATAGAAATGGAATCATTTTGTTAGTATATCGATATATTTAAAAATACGTTCAATTCTTTAGCGATCTATAAACTGACTGATAACGAGCTAACCATTGCTTATTAAACTCATTAGGATAATGCTGATGAAATTTTTGAATAAATGGGTAGTTTAGCTCCACCAGCCTTTTTAAATAATGTTTTGGAATTTTTTGTTGTAAACCTTCATTGCTTTTCTTTTGAATATGAGGTAATTCTAAAAATGATAATCCAAGAAAATCACAGACCTTTTGATATACTGATAAAGGCTGCTGTTGTATCTCATCGAAATAAAGAACTAACAACTGGTCACGCTGAAAACAGGAAACCCATCTATCGATCAGCGCTGTATAATCATTAGAGTGAAGTTGGTCTTTATCTTCAAAATGACGAAGTACTATTTCCTCGTTAACTTCTTGTATACGATACCTATTGCGTTTTTTAAGTAAGTTCATTTTAGCGCGAGACCATTCTCGCTCGACAGGATCGCGAAGAATCAGGATAAGCTTAGCATCAGGGAGCAAACCATAAACCCTATTGATCATTGTTCTCGATAGTTCACAATATTTAGGCGTAAAATCACCAGTTATTATATCATTAGGGAATAAGCTTAAATACCAATCATCATTTTTTTTAGCAAAAAAATACTTAAAATACCATTTAAGGCGGACGATGTCAATTCCATTACTGCTGAATGAACCAAGTAAATTATAAAGGAATAAGTAGCGTTTTTCTTTAAAGTGCCAATGATTTCCAAATAAATAGTTTGATAACTTGTTAGCCTTCAGGTGTTCTATTGTCCAAAAATATCTTATCTCTTTATCATAAGGCAATTTAACTTCCGGGTGTTCACTGAGAAGATCATATAGCCAGGTTGTTCCTGTCTTAGGTAAACCTATATTGATAAAAAAGGTAGAGCTTTTCAAATTTATTTTTCAGCTAATGTAACTTATCAATTACTATTTTAAAAATAAACAATTCAATTTTTTGTAGTCAGATCAAAAGACTTTTTTACTAAAAATGTTGGAAACGGAGGTTTATTATTTCTATCAGTATTAGATATTTATTCCCTTATAACATCAACTTAATAGTCATTTTTGTTAATTAATTTGTGTTTGATGAATAGCCAAATCTATATAAAAGTCTATTTTTGTAGCTCTTTTGGATTCACTTACACAGATCGTTCTTGGTGCCAGCGTAGGCGAAGTGGTGCTTGGCCGTAAAATAGGGAATAAAGCCATGCTTTACGGTGCTATTGCTGGTACAATACCTGACTTGGACGTGCTTGCTTCCCATTTTACCGACACCGTCGCCGCGCTGGAAATCCATCGGGGCTTTACGCATTCCGTATTTTTCTCTATCGTCATGGCGCCTGTTTTTAGTTGGCTGGTCACACGCTTTGAATCCTATAAGCGAATAAGGGCGTGGAGTTGGTTCTTCTTTTGGATATTCCTTACGCATCCTATTTTGGACTCACATACCACCTGGGGCACGCAATTGTTTTGGCCGTTTGATGTCAGATTGGCCTTTAAGACCATTTTTGTTATCGATCCCATTTATACCTTACCATTCCTCAGCTTTGTCATTCTAGCGATATTCCACAAGCGGACTTCAAGAAAAAGGCGTATGTACAATTTTATCGGTTTAGGTTTGAGCACCGCTTATCTGGTCTTGACCTTTGTGCTTAAGACCGTTGCAAACGATCGGATTGAAAAAGCCCTCGACCGGCAAGAAATTGATTATGAGGAATTTGAAACCAGGCCATCAGCATTGAACTCCATTCTATGGAATGTCAATGTTAAAGCCGACGACCTTTTCCTGCTTAGTGACTATTCCTTCTTTGATACGCAGCCTATCGAATTTACTGTTTATCCCAAAGACCATTATTTGTTGGGCGATCTCAGGGAAAATAATAAAGTACAGCGTATGATGGAAATATCTAAAGGCTGGTTTACCATCATCGAAAAAGACGGTAAATTGTATTATAACGACCTTAGATTTGGTTTACTAAGCCTGGAAGAAGATTCACAGGACTTCGTTTTCCAATACAGAATAGATGTAGATGAAGATGAAGAAGTAACCTTTACAGAAATGGAAAAACGTCCGAAGGATGGTAAACAACTCCTTCATGATC
>JAVLBJ010000105.1:0-4101 GCA_031581455.1 Psychroflexus sp.
ATCAGGAAGCGATCAAGAGCATCGGCCTCCGCACAGATTCCAAGACCAAGGTCTACAACGGCGCCATAGAAGCCCGCCTAAACCACTACTCCATCTATGCGGGGTCGAAGAAGAGGCGGAAGAGAAGTTAGTTTTTCTTCAACTGCTCATTGATTTCTTTAAATCGGCTAAGACCGGATTCTATGTTTTCAATGACCTCGTTGGCTAAGACATCCGGGTTCTGAGGGTCAACGAGGTCCATTGGCTTTCTTTGTTAGTAGAGGTAATTCAGCTTTTTTATCATTGGTCATTGTTGAGATCATCTTTTGCCCATTTTTTTGGGTTGTTCTTTATATATTGGGTGCTCGATGAAAAGATGCTTCATCCCTGATGGTGTGATCATAAAATCAGAATTGCCAGCCATTTTCTAATACTGGTCTATTGGCATGTTTGATCACAGCAGATTTGTAAGGCCTGATGATGATAGATACGCTATCAGTTTTGGGCGATATGTCATAACATAGAATATCTGCTATAACACCTCATTGAGACAACTGCATTTTGCCATGGCGTACCAAACCAAAATAAGGTTATCTATATGCTGTACAAATGGTTATAAAATAACTGCCTTCCGCGGCATAATCCCATCCTTTTAAGCGTATGCTGTCTTTTTTTATTTGTCTTTAGATCTATCAGACATGATCATTTATTTTGATCTTGATTGAGCTAAGCGGTCATGGGTTTTACCTTAATTTGTCCACCAATGGCTTTTAGCACTTTCATGATGGTTGCGAATTGCGGCTTGGACCCGTCAGACAATGCTTTGTATAAGCTGGGTCTGCTCATGCCCGTTTTGTTGGCAATTTCACTCATCCCGATCGACTTGGCTATATGTCCGATCGCTTCAATAAGATCTGAGCTATCACCGTCTTCAAGTACCGTATTAAGATACGCCGCAATCTGTTCCTCACTATCCAAGTACTCGGCAATATCAAACTTTGTAATATCTTGCTCTACTTTTTGCTTATTTCTTTCCATATTTTCTTTGCTTTTCTAATATCCTTTTGTTGGATTGATTTATCACCACCAACAAGTAAGATGATCACTTTTTCATCTATAATTTTAAAATAGATCCTGTATCCTTTAGCAAAATTAATGCGCATTTCGCTAATTCCTTCGCCAACCGGTCTACAATCTCCAAAGTGTTCATCTGTTTCGAGCCTCTGAATGCGAAATAAGACCTTCGATCTTGCTCTAATATCTTTGAGCTTTCTTATCCATCTATCAAATTCAGCGGTCTTCTCAATGATAAACATCTTACATTGTATTCAAATGGATACAAATTTAAAGAAATTCACCCACATTTAAAAATTAGGCACTATTTTGATAGTTTGATAATGAACAAAGGAACTATATGCTCATAAATAAGCATACTTTTTAGATAAAAGAGAGGTTACTGCTTCCCTACTCCACCGTCGAAAAATCCTCATGTTTCCATTTGGTGATGCCGCCTTTGAGTTCGTAGATCTTGTTAAAGCCAGCTTCGTGGAGCATCTTGGCACATTCATGACTACGTCTGCCGGTGCGGCAATAGACCGCTACGGGTTGGGATTTGTCCAATTGCTGTATCTTGTCCTTAAAATCGGTATCATAGACCAGATTTTGGGCGCCTTTGATATGTTCTTCCCTGAACTCCTTCACCGTACGCACATCGATGAACTGGACCTCGTCCATGGCTTTGAGCTCCTTCATTTCTTTGGGAGAAACCAAACGATGACCTTCACTGATATCCTCAGATTGCTTTGGAGATTGGCAACTGAGGATCAGACCGGTCAAGAAGAGGATGATCAAATAATTACTGTGTTTCATAAAGACTTTTCCATTCGGTGATGCCGCCATCTAAATTATGAACGTCCGTAAAACCGAATTGTTGCATCAACTTACAGGCAACTGCACTTCTACCGCCGGCGTGGCAATAGACCATGTATTTTTTGTTTCTGTCTAACTTTTGCACTTCTTCTATAAAGGATTCGCTCTCCTGGATATTGAGCAGAACAGAGTTCGGTATCACTTCTTGTTCATGTTCTTGTGGTGTCCTCACGTCTAAAATAACCGTATGATCATCTTCTAAATGCTTTTGCCATTCTTCTGGTGGTAAATTGTTCATTATATAGAATTTTTTACAAATGTATCAACTGTAAGACAAAATTCAGTAGCCTAAGTTACAATTCAACTCAATTAATTTAACATTTAATTAATCCGATCATGATGAAATGCGCTTACATTTGTAACGACAATTATTGTAGTTACATGAACATCGAAACATTATTAGATATCAATAAAAAGATAAATCCTGAAAAAGCGGCCATTATCAATTTATTGTATACTTCCAATAAGATATTTGATGAGATGAACGCTATCACTAAACAATTTGATTTAAGCATTCAGCAATTCAATGTACTACGGATATTGAATGGTGCTAAGGAAAAAACGGTCAATTTGAATTACATCCAAAGTCGTATGATCCACAAGATGAGCAACACGACCAGATTAGTTGATAAATTAGTTGAAAGAGAACTGGTGAGTCGGGGAATATGCAAGGAAAACAGAAGGAAGGTAGAAGTTAAAATCAGCCAAAAAGGTGAAAAGTTTCTAAGCAAAATAAATAATATTGTTGATACAAAAGAGCAGGAATTTTGCAAAAATCTTGATATCAACGAAATAGAAGAAATACAAAGATTACTAAATAAATTAAGAACCAATGAATAAACATATAGAAGATCTTAAATGGCGCTATGCTGCTAAAAAACATGACCCTTCAAAACCCGTGAGTGATGACAATTTAGCCTTTATCAAAAAAAGTGTTCAGCTATCGGCCTCATCTTTTGGTTTGCAGCCTTATGAAATATTCATCATTAAGGATATGGAACTTAGAAAAAAGTTACAGGAAGTGTCCTTTGGTCAAACTCAAATTGTAGATGCCCAATATTTGATGGTGTTTTGTTATAATACAATTATAGATGAAGCTTACCTTGATGAATTAATAAAGAACACGAGTGAAACCAGAGGCGTTTCTATTGAATCTTTAGAAGGTATGCGTCAGGCTATTAAAGGTTCTGTGCTTCAATTTACCCAAGAACAAAAAGAACAATGGGCGTGGCGACAAGCTTATATCGCGCTTGGTTTCCTATTGAATGCAGCACCTAAGGTCAATGTAGATGTCAGTCCGATGGAAGGTTTCCAAAACGACAAATATGATGACATTTTAGGCCTTAAAGAAAAAAATTTAAAAACAGGCGTTATCGCGGCCATAGGTCATCGCAGTGAGGATGATGAGCTTAAAGATGCCTTAAAAGTAAGAAAACCGGAAAACGAACTTTTCCACGAATTATAAATAAGTAAATATAAACCCCAAAATAAATAAGTATGAAAATGAACATTTTAAAAGGAAGTATTCTAAGCGTAATCGTGCTATCATTAGTCGCATTTACAGCAATTGACAAGCAACAAGTTGATGTTGAAGCCAGCCAAATCAAATGGGAAGGCGAGAAATTGACCGGTTCCCATTATGGAACGATAAACCTGAAAGAAGGCTATTTCGAAATGGAAGGTGATAAGTTAGTTGGCGGCGAATTTGTAGCCGATATGAGCACCATTGATGTTACAGATTTAGAAGGTGATGATAAAGCCAAATTAATGGGTCACTTAAAATCTGAAGATTTCTTTGGTGTTAAAAATTATGAAGAAGCAAAATTTGTTATCAACACGATTGCTGACAAAGGTGATTCCTATGGGATTTCCGGCGACCTGACGATCAAAGGGAAAACGAATCCTATCGCATTCGACCTGAAAATGGATGGTAACACTGCTACGACTGAATTAGTTATAGACAGAACAAAGTACGATATCAAATACGGTTCTGGTAGCTTTTTTGATAACTTAGGTGACAAAGTGATCTATGATGAGTTCACTTTGGATATTAAACTTGTGATGAAGTAAGTTAAAATCACTACAATACAAAATGAAAACCTGCTGTTTATATAGCAGGTTTTTTTATGCTTGAATTAAATTAGTCGTGTCCGAATAAGATATTGGATATTAGGTTTTTTGATTTCAGATAAA
>JAVLBJ010000020.1:0-30611 GCA_031581455.1 Psychroflexus sp.
TGAAAACCGTTGTACCGAGAGGTACCGGGGGTTCGAATCCCTCCTTCTCCGCAAAAACCCCTGACTGTGAAGTTAGGGGTTTTCTTATTTTTACACTTACAGCTCAAACTATGGAGTGTTTTGTCTATGTCCTCTATTCCCGATCAGATGACAAGTTCTATGTAGGCGTTTCAAACGATGTTGAAGAACGTCTGGAAAGACATAAAGCTGGTAAAGAAGACTACACACGCAAATATACTCCAAGGGAACTAATAGGGTTTACCAAAAAGCCGAATAAATCATCAGCGTTCAAATTGGAAACCAAGCTGAAAAACGTTTCTTATAAAAGAAAAATAGCTTTTCTAAAGAAGTATTCGAATGATGACGATGCTTAGCTTGTCATCATACTGACCGAAGCGTCAGCGTCCCTCTTTCTTCGCAAAACCTCTGATATTCTTTTTATGGTTTTTTTATTTTAAGATATGAACGGTTGAAATTATGGATTGTTTTATTTGTATATGATACTTCAGAACGGCAGATAAATCTTGAAAAATTTATTTTGCCTTTTGCTCTATAAATGTTTTTAAGATGTAACATCGGTAATAAACAATAATTAACCTCCCAATTAGTTCTGAGTAATATTTTAAATTTTAAATAATGCCGATTTAATAAGCGCTCAAAAAATCATTCCACAAAAACCTATTAACACCAATTAACAAGTGTAATTAAATTTGCGTTTGCCCGTAATGTTTAAAAATTGTAACATTACAATCCAAATTTAGCTTATGGAGAGTCAGTTATCTGATGAAAACAATGAGAAAGTAATCGATAATCAGCGTTTGAGTATTTACGCCGCCTTAATTCCTGTTGTGGCACTTGTAGGTATGTTAGCCTTTAATGTTTTTGTTTTTGGCGATGACGCCTTAGGAGGTTCTAATCAATTCATTTTATTATTAGGCGGAGCGGTGGCAGCTATTGTTGGTGTTTATCACAAAGTAGATTATAAGTCGATGGTAGAAGAGGTTTCTCAAAACATCAAATCTACCACCGGAGCGATTTTGATTTTACTTATGGTAGGCGCATTAGCCGGAACCTGGCTTTTAAGTGGTATTATACCTACAATGATTTATTATGGTTTACAAATTCTTAATCCTAGTATCTTTTTAGCTGCTTGTGTCATTATATGTGCTTTGATATCAGTAGCTACCGGTAGCAGTTGGACCACGTCAGCAACGGTAGGCATCGCTCTGGTAGGCATTGCTAAAGCGCTTGATATTTCTCTTGGTATGACTGCTGGCGCTATATTATCTGGCGCTTACTTTGGAGATAAGTTATCACCCTTGAGTGATACGACTAATCTTGCGCCTGCTATGGCGGGCACAGACCTTTTTACGCATATCCGTTATATGACTTTTACGACCGTGCCTACGATTATTATCACTTTGATCGTTTTTGCCATTATCGGTCTCAATCTTGATGCTGATGGGAATGCTGATATCCAGCCTATCCTTAATTCGATAGAAAGTTCATTTAATATAACGCCATGGCTGTTTGTTGTTCCAGTGATCGTTATTGCTATGATTGTAGTAAAAACACCTCCATTAATTGCTTTATTGATTGGAACCATTATGGCTTCTATCGCTGCTATTTTTTTTCAGCCTGACTTAGTATTAATGGTATCTGAAGCTAAAAGTCTGGATTTTACTTCAGGATACAAAGGGATTTTAACGGCGATTACTACTGATATTGAGATACCTACAGCTAACAAATTGCTTGAAGATTTATTTGCGGCTTCAGGCATGGCAGGCATGCTCTCAACAATTTGGCTGATCATCTGCGCTATGGTGTTTGGCGGTATCATGGATGCGATAGGAGCATTAGCTAAAATAAGTGAAGCTTTATTAAATTTATTTCACACGACATTTGGATTGTTTGCCAGTACTGTTGTTAGCTGTCTGGCGCTTAACGCAACAGCTTCAGATCAATATCTGGCTATTGTTGTGCCCGGCAAAATGTTTAAAAAGGCTTATGCGGATAAAAACTTAGCCCCGGAAAATCTAAGCCGAAGTTTAGAAGATTCAGGAACTGTTACTTCTGTTTTAATACCCTATAACACATGTGGCGCCTACCATTCAGGTGTTTTAGGTATTCCCGTTGTAGATTATTTTATTTATGCGATATTTAACTATTTAAGTCCTTTTATGACACTTATCTTTGCGGCTTTTAAAATCAAAATCAGACAATTAAAAAACCCAGTAAATGCCTAAAGTAGATATTTTAGCCATCGGTGCACACCCTGATGATGTAGAACTTAGCTGTTCCGGTTTATTAGCAAAAGAAATTGCTCATGGAAAGACGGTGGCTATTCTTGATCTTACCAAAGGAGAGTTAGGGACTAATGGCAGTGAAGCCACCAGAGCAAAAGAAGCCAATCTAGCTGCTGAGCTACTTGGTGCCGTTACAAGGCGCAACCTTGGATTACCGGATGCCTTTTTTGAAAACAATAAAACAAATAAGCTTAAAGTTGTTGAGCAAATAAGAGATTTACAACCAGACGTGGTTATTTGTAATGCTATAGATGATCGTCATATTGATCATCCGCGCGGCGCTCAATTAGTTCATGATGCCTGTTTTTTAAGTGGTTTAGCTAAAATAACCACCACCTGGAAGGAGCAACAACAACAAAAATGGCGGCCAAAGCATGTTTTACATTACATTCAATGGTTCGATTTAAAACCAGATGTAATCATTGATATTTCAGGTTTTATCAATAAAAAAATAGAGGTTGTAAAAGCTTATCAATCACAGTTTTATCAACCAAATCACCAACAGGCTAAAACGCCGATTTCCTCAAAAAACTTTCTGGATAGTGTGGAATACAGAGCGCGAAATTTAGGTCGCGTCATCGGGAAAGACCATGCAGAAGGTTATAATATTCAAAAACCGGTAGCTTTAAATTCTATTGATGATTTAATTTAGTTCAAAGCTTTAAAATTTCAAATAAATACTTAAATTTGCCATCTAAAAAAATGGTGGTTATAGCTCAGTTGGTTAGAGCATCGGTTTGTGGTACCGAGGGTCGTGGGTTCGAGTCCCATTAACCACCCAGAAAACCCCTTCCTAAAAGTTGGGGTTTTTTTATGCCCAAAAACTAATCACAAATAATAATAAGCTAAACCCAAAGCAACTTAAAGCCACTTTCTTAAGCTCAGGGTCATAATCTTGAGGTTTTTCATTTTTAATCACTTTGATAATGTGAATGAAAAGCGGTAGGTAAGCTATAAAAGAAATGTATAGCACAGGCTCTAAATGATGCCTCAAAAAATAAATGATCCACAATGCTAATGAAAGCAATATTAAACTAATATGGTAAACTTTAGAACCTAAGCGACCTAACTTAATGGCCAGCGTTATTTTATTAGATACTAAGTCACTGGCGCTATCTCTCATATTATTGAGATTCAGGACAGCTACGCTCAAAAAACCTATGGCACTTGCCGGAAGAAGTTGATCAAATAAAAATTGATGTTTATATAAATAATAAACACCAATAACACTTACCCCGCCAAAAAATATGAATACAAAAACATCGCCTAAGCCGCTATAGCCATAAGCATTGTTTCCTACAGTGTATTTAATAGCAGCAACAATACTCAAAATGGCTAACAGGAAAAAAAAACCGGTGGCGATAATATTTTTAAACTGAAAAGCATAGCTGATTAAAAGAAAAGCCAGTATAAGTGATATCACGGCATTAATAACGATGCCTTTTTTAAGGCTTTTATCCGTAATAGTTCCGCTTTGAATAGCTCGTTGTGGTCCTAAACGGCTGTCGTTATCAGTTCCTTTTACACCATCGCCATAGTCGTTAGCAAAATTAGATAATATTTGAAAGCTTAATGTGGTTAATAAAGCAAGTATTAATAATAGATAATCAAACTCATTACTCAGAACAGCTAAAGCACTACCGGTGAGTATACCTGATATAGAGAGAGGCAGTGTCCTGGGTCTGGCTGCCGATATCCAAGCTTTAACTTTAGAACTCATCTTAAATACCGGTATAATTTTGAGGTGTTAAGGCTTTCATTTCTTGCTTGACAGATGCCTCTATATCTAAATCATCTATAAATCTATGAATCTTATCCTGATTTATTTTATCATTGGTACGTGTTAAGGCTTTTAAAGTTTCATAAGGATGAGGATACTTTTCTCTTCTTAGTATAGTTT
Organism: Psychroflexus sp.; assembly: GCA_031581455.1. GTDB lineage: Bacteria > Bacteroidota > Bacteroidia > Flavobacteriales > Flavobacteriaceae > Psychroflexus. Next base: position 4,207 of record JAVLBJ010000020.1, read on the forward strand.
GAATCGCTTCAGCAAGTACCGCCCAATTTTCTTCTAAATCCTGGTTAATCTTAGCAGCATTAAGTTCTAATTTATTTAAACCTTTTAAGCATGATTGAAAGCTGATTAACATGTGACCAAATGGCGTACCTACATTCCTTAATACTGTGCTATCTGTTAAGTCACGTTGAAGTCTACTAATAGGCAATTTTGCTGATAAATGTTCTAATATGGCATTGGCCATACCTAAATTGCCTTCACTATTTTCAAAATCTATAGGATTAACCTTGTGTGGCATGGCAGATGAGCCCACTTCATCTTTATTTATTTTTTGCTTAAAGTAACTCATAGAAATGTACTGCCAGCAATCTCTATTAAAATCTATTAATATGTTATTGATACGCTTTAAGTTATCAAAAAGCGCGGCCAAATAATCGTAATGTTCAATCTGCGTGGTAGGAAAAGAGTAGTGGAGCCCTAACTGATGCGCTACAAAATCTTCACCAAACTGCTGCCAGTCAACTTCTGGGAAAGCCACATGATGAGCATTAAAATTACCGGTAGCTCCTCCAAACTTAGCCGGGATAGGACAAGCTTTTAAAGTAGCTAATTGATGTTTTAAACGATGACTAAATACTTTAAACTCCTTACCTAAACGCGTAGGGCTTGCCGGTTGCCCATGCGTGCGGGCTAACATGCTCACATCTTTCCATCTATCTGCAAGTTCATCAAATTTTTTGATTAATTCATCAAAAAGCGGATAGTAAACTTCTGATAAAGCTAATTTTATAGAATAGGGAATGGCTGTATTGTTAATATCTTGTGAGGTTAATCCAAAATGAACATATTCTTTATATGCATGAAGTGATAAACGTTCCAGTTCATCTTTTACAAAATACTCAACTGCCTTAACATCGTGATTTGTTATCTTTTCAGTTGATTTTACTTTTTCAGCATCTGATAAGTCAAAATTTAAAACAACTTTTCTAAGTTGGCTGATTTGATCATCAGATAATTCAGGTAAATTTATGTTTTCAACCTGAACAAATTTTATGAGATACTCAATTTCAACGTGAACTCTAAATTTGATAAGCGCAAACTCGCTAAAATAATCATTGAGTTGTTTAGTTTTTTCAAAATACCTGCCGTCAATGGGAGAAATAGATAGTAATGATTTCATGGACTAATTTTGATTTATCAGTTGATTATAAAGTGATTTCATGCCACTAACTGCTTTATCTTTTATAATTTTTAAGTTAGCGCCGGCCTCTACCTGCGGATTGGGGTCTATTAAATAAATCATAGCATTATCAGGGACGTCATTAATCAATCCAGCCGCCGGGTAAACTTGTAGTGAAGTACCTATAACTAATGCCGTATCAGCTATTTTACAAATGTTCATGGCATAAGGAATCATAGCAACAGCTTCACCAAACCAAACAACATGTGGCCTTAGCTGATGACCATTCTCATCGGTATCACCTATTAAAATATCTTTTTTCTGATCGTAAATTTTATCCGGATTAATAATAGATCTTGATTTCAACAATTCACCATGTAGATGGATAACATGCTGGCTGCCGGCACGCTCATGAAAATCATCCACATTTTGGGTAATGATGGTCAGATCGTAATATTGTTCTAAATCAGCTAATAATTTATGCGCCTCATTAGGTTCAGCCTCAAGCAATTGTTTTCTTCTCTGGTTATAAAAGGATAATACTAACTCGGGATTTTTCTGAAAAGCTTCCGGCGTAGCCACATCTTCTATATTGTGGTTTTCCCAAAGCCCGCCTTGATCTCTAAATGTTTTTAAACCGCTTTCCTGACTTATGCCGGCACCGGTTAAGACAACCAATTTTTTTTTCATTGGTTATTATCTTTTAATAGCTTTATAATCTTGATAACAACTGCCCATCGCATCTAAAATTTGGAGGTCATTAGCTTCCTGAACAAATCTTTTAGAGAAATTACAGCGTTTTAAGATTTCTTCAATGGTTGATTTGTTAACCTGAAGTACAGCTGCCAGCGTTTCTCTATCATATTTATCCTGAAGTACTTTTCTTATTTCATCATCTTCTTTCATCTTTTGGATACGCTTCATTTGCTGAGGTCTATTCCCAAAAATGTTATAGAGTAAATCTGCCGGATTAGTTAATGATGAAACGGTTTCTGCAAATGAGCTTTTATCTTGATCACCGGCTTCATAACCATATTGCAGCCCTGATATCTGATAACGATAAGTGTCGTAAATAGGAATATTTCTGGCATCAATTTCTAAATAACCGGTGAGCTTTATATTTCTAACCGTAACTTCTTCCAGTGCTATGGCCTTTTCTGTCATTTTGATCTTGATTTCGCCATATTTCAGCCAGTCTTTAGTTACTTTCACTTCCATATTACGAAAACCCAAATAGGAAAAAAACAAGGTGTCGTTTTCCGATGCTTTTACTATAAAATTTCCGTTTTCATCAGAAATAGTTCCTTTTACTGTATTGATATTAATAATATTAGCTCCCTCTAAAGGTTTGTCATTAGCAGCATTTACAACCTGACCTTTAATAGTATCAAGTTGTTTTTCCTGCCCAAAAGTGAGGAGCGTTAAAAAAAAAGGAATTATATATATTAGCTTATGATGCATAATTATAATCTAAATTTTGAAATATATAAAAAATCGCTTAATAGATATTATACAAATCTACTTTTTTATCTTTTTTTACGTCTTCTTTTAAAGGAACTTTTAATATTATCTTCTCTTTTTACTTTCTTTCTTTTTTTACCTGATTTACCCGGCTTATCTTTAGATACTTCTACCTGAATACTTCTGCCTTTGTAATCTTGTCCATTTAAATGCTCCAGAACTTTATTTTCTAAATCTGCCGGTGTGTTGAAAAATGAAAAGGTGCCCATGACATCTACTTTCTGAATATTATCCGGCTCTTGTAATGTATCTTTTAAAAAGTCTTTGAGTTTCATCCAGTTAAAACCGTCTTTCTCTCCCAGATTGATAAAGAATCTTACTTCATTGCCAAAGCTCTTTTTACCGGTGTCTTTTTCCGGTTTTTTTAGCTGACCTTCTTTTTGATAATATTGATTAAATCGATTAAATTCTACTGATAAAAACTTTTTGATCAGTGAATCTTTATCATCGTTTTCAAAAGTTTCTAAAATCTCTGGCATGTAGTCTTCGATTTTAGAATCTACCTTAGAGTTTTTGATCTGATTGACTAATTTGAGAAGTTGCTGCTGAATGATAAAATCTACACTTGGTAACTGCTGTTCTTCAAATTTTTGACCTATAATTTTTTGCAGTTGCTTAAGTTTTCTTAACTCACTTTTAGTAATGATAATCAATGATTTACCTGATTTTCCAGCTCTACCGGTTCTACCGCTTCTATGCGTATAAACTTCTATTTCATCTGGTAATTGATAATTGATAACTCGGCTAATATCATCTACATCTATACCACGTGCGGCCACATCAGTAGCTACTAAAAGTTTAATTTGTTTTTTTCTAAAGCTATTCATGACCAAATCACGCTGTTGCTGACTTAAATCACCGTGGATAGCATTAGCGCTATATCCGTTTTCTACGAGTTGATCTGCTACCTTTTGCGTATCTCTCTTAGTTCTACAGAATATGATAGCTACTACATTAGGGTTAGCATCTACCAGTCTTTTTAAAGCCTGAAATCTATCGTTTCTGTTAATGATAAAGTATTCATGTGATACATTTTTTGTGCCTTCATTTTTAGCGCCAACGGTTATTTCTACAGGTTGCCGCATAAATTTACCGGCAATTCTGGAAACTTCTTTAGGCATGGTAGCACTAAAAAGCCAGGTATCTTTTTCAGCAGGCGTATGAGATAAAATACTTGTGATATCTTCATAAAAACCCATGTTAAGCATCTCATCTGCTTCATCTAAAATACAGTATTCCAGTTGATTGATATTTACCAAATTTCTATTGATCATATCTTTCATCCTGCCCGGTGTAGCAACCACAATTTGCGCACCTTTTCTTACTGATTTAGCTTGCTGGTCTATACTGGCACCGCCATAAATGGCCACTATATTGTTGACTTCAGTAAGTTGTGAGTAGGCTTGCATTTCTTTAGTAATCTGTAAACAAAGTTCTCTGGTAGGCGCAAGGATAAGTCCCTGTGTATGCTTTTTAGATGAATCTATTTTTTGTAGCAGAGGAAACCCAAAAGCTGCAGTTTTACCTGTTCCGGTTTGCGCTAGGGCAATTAAATCTGTTGATTCGTGTTCAAGTAATGTAGGAATGACTTTAGACTGAACTTCTGTAGGTTGCTCAAAACCAATTTTTTGAGCGGTTTGGGAGAGCTTGTCATTCAAGCCCAATTCGTTAAATTTTGACATATACAATAATGAGCGCAAACTTACTTATTATTTAGCTATTATAATGGTTTGCGCTAAGTTAAGTTTTTAAAAATCAACTAACCGGGTTAAGGTTTAAGTATGATTTTAGCTATTTTAAAAGCTTTTTTAGCTTTTTTAATTTTCTTCTTTTTCTTTAACATTTTTAGATAACAAAACATATCAAATTAATTTCTTCAAATTTATGGGCTTTGTATCTATTGTTTTGTTAATCACTCGTTAATCAACAATTCTTTAAGCTGATTAAACGTAAGAACATCTTGTTGGCCGGTCTGCATATTTTTAACTGAAAAGTTGTCTTGCTCTATTTCTTTTTCACCGATAATAATCACATAAGGAATGTTATTTTTATCAGCGTACTGAAATTGCTTCTTTAACTTAACCGCATCCGGATAAATATCAACTGCAATATCAAAACGCCTTAATTGCATAGCACTTTTATAGGCTACAGCGGTTGTATTTTCATCAAAATTTACAAACAATGCTTTAGTTGATCGATCAATATAATCAGGAAATAGATCTAAGGCCTCCATGCACATGTAAATTCTGTCTAGACCAAATGAGATGCCCATCCCGGATAAGTCTTGTAATCCAAATACGCCGGTGAGATCATCATATCTTCCGCCACCACCAATAGAACCAAGGTCAACCTGGTCAGGAGCTTTTACCTCTAAAATACTTCCTGTGTAGTAATCTAATCCTCTCGCTAAGGTAACATCAAGATTTAAAGTGATTTCATCATTTGATAATTTACTTATTTGCTGATAAATAAAATCTAAATCTTTAATGCCTTCTTGTGCTATATCAATTCCGTTAAATAACTGTTGCAAACGGTTAAGCTGTTCTTTAAAATCACCTTTTATATTGAATAAAGGCTGTATTTTGTCTATAGACTCAGAGGTGATACCGTTGTTGAGCATTTCTTCTTCAACTTTAGATTTGCCAATTTTATCCAGCTTATCTAAAGCTACCGTCAGCGGAATTAATTTATCTTCTTGCTGAATTAATGCAGCTAATCCAGCGAGTATTTTTCTATGGTTGATCTTGATTTGAAAGCCTGCCATACCTAGCTCTTTAAAGACTTCCTGATAAAGTCTGATAAAATCAATTTCATACCATAAACTAGTGCTCCCAATAGCATCAGCATCGCATTGATAAAATTCACGAAATCTCCCCTTTTGCGGTCTATCAGCACGCCATACAGGTTGAATTTGAAATCTTTTAAACGGAAATGTTAGCTCATGTTGATGTTGAGCGACATACCTGGCAAAAGGCACTGTTAGATCATAACGCAGCGATTTACCAGTAATTTCATCTGCTAAAGCTAGGGCATTTTTATTTTGAATATGCTCATCATTTGCTTTTTTTAGAAAATTACCTGAATCTAATATTCTAAAAATCAACCTGTCGCCTTCCTCTCCATACTTTCCTAATAAGGTTGAGTTTTTTTCAACGCTGGGCGTTTGAATTTCATTAAACCCAAATCTTATAAATTGCTTTTTAATGCAATTAATGATGTAGTTTCTTCTGGCCAGGGTTGCCGGATTAAAATCCCGCATGCCTTTTGGTAAAGTAGGTTTATTGCTCATTTTGAATTTTAGAGACTATTTTATCAAAATATCTGTAAAGTTCACCTTGTGTAATGACGGCGCCTTGTTTCATAAGCGCAAAGATATCCTTATTTCTGTCTTCCTGCAAAGCCTTAGATGAGGTGTAAAGCTCTACATCATCATCTAATAAATGGTCTTTAAGCCACTTATAGCCTTCTTTAGTATTTAAATCAATATTAGGATGATTAACTTTAATACCTATAAGATAGATTTGCGTCTGATCAAAGTGAAACAAATAGATTTGCTGTGGAGAGAAATGCTCCAGATAATCAACTTTATTTAGCACGCCTTCCCAAACAAGGTCACTGAAAAGGTCAAGTTCCTCTTCAGCTGCATTAGGCTTTTCCTGTTTGATTTTATGCCACTCTTCAGCAGTAATACCTTGTGTAGCTAAAAATTCACTAAACTCGGTATGTAGCTCTTCTAACTGTTCTCTTGTAAGTCTTTCGTATTTCATAAAAAAATGGCATATTTTGAATAACTTTTGATTTGGTTTCTCTAGTTAATGTAAGCTATGAACTAGGTTAACACCAAAAAAAGCTGTCTAAAATATGCCACTATTTATTTTTGTGGTTTTTTTTTATGATTCTTCTAAAACATCAAAAGTTATATTTTTAATAACCTCTCTATGAAATCTTAATTGCGCATCATACTGACCTAACCTTTTGATATTGCCACCTTGTATACTGATGTATTTTTTATCCAGTTCAATACCGTGTTTTTCCAGTTCCTCGCTGAGGTTAGCATTAGTAACGCTACCAAACAATTTATCGTCTTTACCGGCTTTTGCTGTTAGTTTAAAATCTTCTAACTGATCAATTTTATCAGCTTGCTTTTGCGCTTGCTCTATAATTTGCTTTTCTTTAAAAGCACGTTGCTTAAGATTTTCTTGTAGGTGTTTTTTAGCAGATGGCGTTGCTAAAACCGCAAAACCTTGTGGAATCAGGTAATTACGCGCATAACCATTTTTTACATCTACAACATCATCAGTAAAGCCTAATTTATCGACGTCTTTCTTTAAAATAATTTCCATGATGTATTGCTTTTATTTAATTAAATCTCCAGTATAAGGCATTAGCGCAAGATGACGAGCTCTTTTAATAGCTTGAGATACCTTGCGTTGATATTTTAGGGATGTACCTGTTAACCGTCTTGGTAATATCTTACCTTGATCATTAACTAAATCTATTAAAAAATCTGGATTTTTATAGTCAACATATTTAATACCTGCTCTTTTAAAACGGCAATAGCGTTTTTTAGAGGTAGTTTCAATATCTAAAGGCGTTAAATAACGAATTTCGCCTTCATTTTTAGCTTTTGATTGTTCTTCAATACTTGCCATATCTTATTATTTTTTGTCTTGTGTTCTTCTTTTTACTCTTTCTCTTGCCCAGTCTATAGCGTGCTTGTCTAACCTAACCGTTAAATAGCGCATAACACGTTCATCTCTTCTAAACATGGTTTCTAAAGGATCGATATGTTGACCTTCAACTTTGTACTCAAGTAATTGGTAGAAGCCACTTTTTTTACCTTCTATGGAGTAAGCTAATTTTTTTAGCCCCCAATATTCTTCGTTAACAATTTCCGCACCATTATTGGTCAGAAAATTTTTGTACTTTTTGACTGCTTCCTTTATCTGTTCATCAGATAAAACGGGATTCAAAATGAAAACAGTTTCGTATTGATTCATTTGTAATTGTTTAAAATTAAGTTTGCAAAATTACATTTTTATTTTCGCAATTCAAATTTTAATTCAAATCATTCTTTTCTCCTGATTAAGATTTTTAAAATTTAACATACTTAAACTGTAATTAACAGTAATTACTTTTTAAAAGTTTAATCCAACAATGCGATTTTAAAGTAAAAATTGCGTTTATGTGTGAATATTTTATAGAATTTCTCGTAACACTAATACTAAAATAAATGATTAATTAAAAATTATTAGCTTAACTGGGTATGATATTGATTGATCTATTGAATTTTATGCCATAATACATGTAGCTGATAGATTGATCTGCAATTATATGAAATAAAATTAATTAGCCGGGAAGTTTTCGTCCAGGTAATCCGGCGTACCATCATTATTTGAATCAGGTATTTGCAGCTCGCCATTTTCATCTATAAAAACCTCTTCATTTGTTGGTGTCCCATCGCCATCATCATCAACATCTAAATAATTTGGTGTTCCGTCTCTATCAGTATCATTATCTCTTAAAAGTCCATTACCATCAGGGTCTTCTAAATAAGACGGCACTAAATCCTGATCGTGATCAGACTCGATAGATTTGTAAAGTTGGAAGTTTACAATAAGCGGTTGATAAGCTTCTAAACTTGTCCCAACAGGAGGGCTTGAAAAGTAGCCCAAGCCGGATGGCACAAATATAGCTCCAATGCCAAAATCATTATTAAATGTTATTGTCCCATCGCTATTTTCTGTAAAACCTGTAGAACCGCGAAGTTGACTCAAACCGAGTCGTGAGCCTCTAATTTCATTTGCCAGATCAAACCAAGTAGGATTAGGACTTGAGTTAAAAAGCTCGTTTTCTATGGTATTAGCTCTAAAAGTGACTAACGTAGAATCAACTTCTTTAGGGTGCCGCTCGGAGGAAGCACCTTCTCTTATTTTTAGGATATACATGGTGTAATTCACGCCATCCTGGAGAACTTCTATGCTTTCCAGTAAAGGAGAGTCTGCTATAGGCTCAGCATTGCTGTTAGACTCGCCTATGGAGTCAAAAACGATAAGTTGAAAGTTATCATTAATGGGGTTATCTTCTAAAGCGTAAGTGTAGTTTTCTAAAAATGATCTTATCTCTAAACTATCTTCTACCCAAACCTCTTGCGGGTCTCTGAGTTCAGCACTGCCACCGCCATCGTCATCGCTGCCACAGCTTATCATCATAAGCAATAATAGGATTACACTTAGGTATGGAATAAAATATTTCTTTAGCATGCTCTTAAAATTTTTTGCAAGATACAAAAATCCACTATTTTTGAAGTATGCGAGTAGATAAGTATTTATGGTGTATTAGATTCTTTAAAACCAGGAATAAAGCTTCACAGGCTTGTAAGAAAGGACATGTGTTTTTGCGGGAGTCTAAGGCTAAACCCTCACAAGAGGTATTTCCCGGTGATCACCTTAAAATAAGAAAAAATCAAATCACCTTCGAAACCAAAGTGTTAGACTTGCCAGAATCCAGAGTAGGAGCAAAGTTGGTTTTTCAATATTATGAAGATCAAACCCCTAAGGAAAATAGGGCGCATGTTGAAAAACTAAGATACGCACAAAAGCATTACCGGAAAAAAGGCTTAGGAAGACCTACCAAAAAGGATAGAAGAGAATTAGACGATTTTATTAAAAAAACGAATGATAAAACAAAAGAGTGAATTAGCTGAATATTGGGAAACGCGTTATAACAACCATCAAACCGGTTGGGATATGGGACACATTTCACCACCATTAAAAGCTTATATCGATCAACTTCAAGATAAAAATAAACGTATTCTTATTCCCGGTAGTGGTAATGCTTACGAAGCAGAATATCTTATCAATAAAGGCTTTTCAGACGTTCATGTAGTTGATATTGCATGGCAGCCACTATATAATTTGCGAGATCGCGTAGGCGATACCCCGGCTTTACATCTTCATCAAATAAACTTTTTTGATCTTAATATCAAATTTGATCTTATCATCGAGCAAACTTTCTTCTGTGCGATAGCGCCTTCTAAGCGAGAAGTCTATGCTTATAAAATGGCTGAAAGCCTTAATGTTAATGGGAAGTTAGTAGGGTTACTATTTGATTTTCCGTTATCAGGTGGACCTCCTTACGGCGGTAATGTCCATGAATACCTGAATTATTTCACACCTTATTTCTATGTTCATACCTTCGAAAGAGCATATAATTCTCATCCTAAGAGAATATCTAAAGAGATTTTTATTAATTTGGTCAAAAAATAAGCTTTGTCTACAATCATACTTACAGAAAAACAAATCAATCAAAAAATCAAGCGTATCGCTTTTCAAATTCTTGAAAACAATATAGATGAACCCACTCTTTTTTTAGCTGGTATAGCTAAGAATGGTTTTTTATTTGCTGAGAAAATACAAAAAGAACTGATAAATAATTCTGATAAGGATATTGTTTTAGTCGAAGTCAATATTGATAAGAAAAACCCACTAGATAATGTTTACACCTCTATTAATATTAAAGATATGACAGATAAATCTGTAGTGCTTGTAGATGATGTTTTAAATTCAGGAAGAACACTTATCTACGCTATAAGACATTTTTTAGAAGTACCATTAAAAAGCTTTAAAACCGCTGTATTAGTTAATAGAAATCATAAAAACTACCCTGTAAAAGCAGATTTTAAAGGTATATCGCTTTCTACTTCTTTAGAAGAACATATTGAAGTAAGTTTTGATCAGCCAGCTAAAGCTGTCCTTTATTAGCCACCTTTCAAATTTAAATCAATAGTGTCCAGTTAAATTTTGCTAGATACTATTATTATCAATTTAAGTTAGCGATGAGTTTTTTTAAATGCTGTGAGACCTTGCTATTGTATACAGTTTATTCGCCAGATAACTAATTGTATTTTGTTTTTATAACTATCATATTCAGTTTATTAAATGCATCTGACATCTTAAATCTTAGTCGGATACGACTAAATTTAAATAATAACGGAGCACTAATAAAACATCAGCATAAACACTTTTAGTATTAAATTGAAGTTTTCTATCATAGATGAAATCCTTAATTTTAGATCTGTATTTTGCAGGAAAATTGCCGGCAAAATCCTTTCTTTCTAACGCCATTTCTTTAATAGGTTGATCTGATATCTTAAGAAAAAAGCGATTGTCTTTTTCAAAACTCGGCGGAACAGAAGTTTCATAAGAGTTTCTGGCAGCCCTGCCGGGATCAAGCCTAAAATTTATCTGACGGTAGAGTTTTAATTCCGGCCTATCTATTAAACTTTGCACATATTTATTTCCAGTGTCCTTAAATAGCTGTTTATTGATTAAAATAAAAAATCGCTTTCCCTGATATTGGTATTCGTATCGCTTTAGCCTAGGCAGAGAAAAATGTTCCTCTGTGCCATCTAGGTTAACTAAAAACTTATCCAGATAGGCATTGTATTTAAGCTTTACCGGTATTTTAATGTTTTTCTTGTCATCTATTATTTTACCGTCAACATAGTCTTTGGTAACAAATGGAGAGCCTTTAACATCTGCTAATTTTATTTCTCCACGACTGTCAATATTTACGAATTGCTGTTCTTGAATGGCTCTAAAATCATTAGAATTTAGAGCGTCTGTAGCCTGTCCTAAAAGGATGCCAGGTACAATTAATATCAATAAAAAAGGTGATAATTTCATAATATAGATTTTATTTTTTAAACACTTACAGCTTGATTTAAATAATTTCTAAATGGCAACATGACTTTATAGGTATCAACTATAACGTCTGTTAAATTCGAAGATAAAATATTTTTTTTATTTAATTGTTTTGACACGGCAAAGCTTTTGTTTTTTAAAAGTTCGATATGCGGATGATCTTTAGCAAAACCCTTAGGCGCATTTTTTAATTTTTCTTCTTGCATTAAGCCACCAAAAAAAGCTTGAAATTTTGGTTGATTCATGATGGTTTTAAAGTCTTCTCCATTGTAATCTATCGCCTCTCGAATACTGTCTAAATATGATTTTTTGGGTTTATAAAATCCACCCGCCAGAAAGCATTCATGAATGCCGAAATGAATATAAAAATCACTTTTGCCTGGTTTTTGATCTATTCCCATCCCAAAATGATCTTTGTAAACCGGTTTTTGAGGATGATAAAGTAGATTGTTGTTGATTCTATTGATGGCTTTCTTTGATTGAACCGGATAGTAATTCGAATCAACCATAGCTAAGCCCTTATCTATATCTAATAACCAATCATAAAGATCCTGTTTAATCTCATGATACCAATTTCGGTTATCATCCATCCAATCTTTATGATTATTTAGATTTAAAGCTTCTAAAAAATCAAACATCTGTTTAAAGTTCATGCTCTTTTTGCATTCAAAAGTAATTGATCTTTAAGCTCTTCCATAGACCTTTCTAATTTCTTTAGCACTGAGTTTTTATTAGAATCGTTTATGCTAAAGGTCAATTTACTTCTTACTTCCCAAATTTCCTGAATATCAGACTTATCGATTACAGCAGGCGGATAATCATCATTTATTGATATCAACAGGATTTGATGAGAACTTTGGCTAGGCTTTATCTTTTTAAGCAACAAACTATCATAAAGTACGATCACATAAACATTTGCTGGTTTTACATCTTCAATAGACTCTACGCTTCTTGCTAAAACCCAATCGCCTTCTTCAAAATCCGGTGTCATACTATCGCCCTCTACCTGAAAGCCTCTGTAAGTAGCATTTCTAAATTCAGGTAAGGGCATGTCGAATGCCGGTAAATTATCATAAAACTGTCTATCTTGAATATTGTGCGGATAGCCGGCTGCCGCCTTTTGATTTACCATCAGTATATTTTCTTCATCAGATGAGTTTACACTGATTACACTCGGATTAACCTGATGCTTGTGTAAGTTTAAATACATTTGATCACTTTTACCGTATACCCAAAGTGGATTGATTGAAAACTTATCTAATAAATTGGTGATGACTATACCCGGAATCTTTATTTTACACCTTTCCAAGTCTGCCGTTGAAGTATGCCAACCTAATTGATTGCCAAAATCTTTTTGGGTTAAATCAAATACCTGCCTTATTTTTTTTAATCGTTTTGCCGCTAAATCTTTTGCATTTTCCATAGTCAAATATATAAAATATTGGAATAATACCAAACCCAGGCGTATTATTCCTAAATATGATTTTTAGCGCTACTATATCAACTAAAATGATATCTTGCCTAACATGAAGTCTTTTTTCAAAAAGCCGCTACAAGAATGGATTTATTTCTCCGGATTAATCATTGCCGGCGAAAGTATTTATATGTTGCCCTATATGCGAAAAACCTTCCAAACAAGTATGGAATCCTTTTACGATATCAGTGCTACAGAAATAGGCTTGCTCAACAGTATGTTTGGCATCCTGGCTATTATCTGCTATTTTCCCAGTGGCTGGATAGCTGATCGTTTTCCTTTAAAGCGATTGCTTATTCTATCATTAGTTGCTACCGGATGTGGTGGTTTGACTATGCTGTTTGTTAGATCTTTTGAAGCTTTACTTGCGATTCATGCATTTTGGGGTATTACGGCAATTTTAACTTTTTGGTCAGCGCTGATTAAAGCCACACGTAGATGGGCCGCAACTGATGAACAAGGCAAAAGTTTTGGTCTATTAGATGCGGGTAGAGGCGCTGTTGCGGCATTAACCGCCAGTGTAGCGACCTTGTGTTTTTCTCAGGCGGCCACATTAGAAACTTCATTTTTTAATGTGATATACGTTTATTCTTTTGCCCCAATTCTTGCTGCGCTCATTCTTGCTATAAGTATGAAAAAGCCCAATGATCAAGAGGTAAAACCACAACAAAGCGGTAGCAAAGCCCAACTGTTGCTAATGCTAAAAAATAAGCGGATTTGGGCAATGGCAGGCATCATATTTTGTGCTTACACTTTATATGTAGGCAGTTTTGATTTACCCGCTTTTGCCGAAAAAACATTCGATTTGAGTAAAACTCAAGCCGCTATAATAGGCACGCTGCGCGATTGGCTAAGACCTATCATGGCTTTATTAGCTGGGGTTTTAGCTGATAAATTTACAGGGAGAAAAACCATTTTCGGATCATTTTGTATACTGCTTATCAGTTATGCTTCCATAGCTTTATTAGGCCATCAGACCAATATAATTATATTTTGGCTGCAACTAATAGGCATAGCCTCAGCCGTGTTTGCTTTGCGAGGTATCTACTTTGCTTTATTAGAAGAGTTAGACTTTTCCATTTCTAATACCGGAAAAATCGTTGGCTTAGTTTCTTTTATCGGTTATATTCCAGATGCCTTTATCCACTTGTTATCGGGTTTAATGATAGATGAACAACCTCATAATGAAGGCTATTATGATTTTTTCTTATTGCTCAGCTTCATGGCACTTTTGGGCGTGCTTATCAGTGGCTATTTAATCAGCCTTCAGCGAAATAAATCAAAGCTAACTGATAAGTGATAAAAAAGTTGAGCAACGCAAAAAAGGTTGCTGGTAAGGTATCTACAATAGAATCTTTTATTCTCATTCTTACACCTACGCCCAGGAACATGAGCAAGGATAAACCGGCGGAAGCTAACATGGCTAAAATTCCTGTGCTTAGCAAGCCTATGATTAACCCGATAGCCCCTAAAAGCTGAAGTGCTCCGGTTAATTGTCTGTGCAGGTCATTTAATTGAAAACGATTGAACTCCAATTTCATTTTTTTGCTAAAAAGGCAACTCGCTCCATAAAACAAAAAACAAAACGCATTAAAAAAACCTAAGTAGTAGATATATGACATACGATCAATTCCAGCGCTTTAGCGCAAAGAATTGCGAAAATAAAGGTTTCATAACAGCAATATCCCCAAAGGTTTATTAAAACAGGCTAAAATTTTGAATTAAATATTAGGAGCTTCGAGTGATACCGTAAAGCGATTATCAAACCGAATGTGTTATGTATATGGTGAAAGATATATTGAATGTTTAATAAATATAAGACTGAGAAGTTCAAACTGATATGTGAAATGAGCTTTATTTCGAGCAGAGGGTTATGAAAGGTTAATGCTGATTAACTATGATTAGTTACTTTGAATTTAGAAAAATAATCCCATATACAAACGCCGGCAGATACAGATATATTTAGCGAATGCTTTGTGCCGAATTGTGGAATTTCTAATACCTGATCACATAAATCAATAACTTTCTGGCTTACACCTTTAACTTCATTACCAAAAATCATAGCAGTTTTCTGTTTGAGTTGAGGTTGATAGTCATGTAGACTAATAGCATTGTCTGCCTGTTCTATGGCAATAAGTTCTAATGTTTGATTTTTTAGTTTATCAATTAAAACTGATATATCTTTAACATATTCCCATGCCACACTTTCCGTTGCTCCAAGGGCTGTTTTTCTTATATCTTTATGAGGTGGTTGGGCTGTAATGCCACATAAATAAATCTTTTCAATTAGAAAAGCATCAGCTGTTCTAAATAGTGCACCTACATTGTGCAGACTTCTTACATTATCTAAAATGAGTATGAGAGGATATTTTTGCGCTTGTTTAAATTCATTTATCTCCAGTCTTTCTAACTCATGATTGGCGAGCTTGCGCATTTGTTTTTTTTACAAAACTACTAATTATCCTATTAACAATTTATTTTTAAGTCATCCAGTTTCTAGATACTTAAAAATCTAAAACATTAATATTAAAATCCTAACTTTCTATTATAAGATGTATCCTTAATTCTAATCAACATCATTTTTTTTGGTTAGATTATATAAAATAAGTTATTTTACATGATTATTAAATTCAATATATGAAACGAGCAGTTTTTCCGGGTTCCTTTGATCCTATAACTATTGGTCATTATGATATCATAGATCGGGGACTTACCCTTTTTGATGAGTTGATCCTTGCGATTGGCATAAATGCTAATAAAGATTACATGTTTTCTTTAGAGCAAAGAAAAACTTTTATAGAAGATGCTTTCCAAGATAAACCACAAGTAAAAATTATGACTTACGAAGGCTTAACTGTAGATTTTTGTATAAAACATGATGTTAGATTTATCTTGCGCGGACTAAGAAATCCGGCTGATTTTGGATTTGAAAAAGCCATTGCTCATACCAACAGGAAACTCACTAAAATCGAAACCGTATTTTTACTCACTTCTAGTGGCAAAAGTTTTATCTCCTCATCTATAGTCAGAGATGTGATTAGAAATAATGGCGATTATACCGGTTTTGTACCACCTAATGTAAGAATAGATAAATAAATGCAACACGCCGATCAGAAAGTCATCTCCAAAAAAAAACCTAATTTTCCTATTCAGCCCAAGTTGTTTGAATATTTGAGTTATTTTAATCGCTCTACTAAAATCCCTGTCTCTTACGATGATTTATTGAGATTCTCAGGCTCTATAAGCGTTTATGATATCAATGATGAAGATACGCTTTGGGTGAGGTGTTATTACCCTGATTTTGAAAGAATTGACATAGATGAAAATCTGAAAAAAGTATATTTAATTTTACATTCAGATGGAAAGAGAAAGCACAGCGAATTTTTAAATATAGATGCAATAGATTATTGCACATTCGGAAATTCTAAGCCATTTAGAATTAAAGTAAGAAATATTTTAAACGATAATTTTACTTATTTTTATATAAAAAAAGCAGATGCGTCAAGGATTTATGGCTTAGAATTTGAACATATTTTATCGCCGCATCGTATAAATTTTTTGGTATACCAAGATACGCTTATAGAAGAGCATATTGCAGGTATTCCGGGAGATGTGTTTATTTATAAGAAATTGCCGCATTGTGATAAGCTTGCAAAAAATCAAATTGCTAAACAGTTTGTAAAGTTTAATGAGCGATGCATGATCAGATTGCTGGGTGATATGCGCTCATATAATTATGTAGTAATCCCAACCCATGACTTTGATCATGTAGATTATAAAATAAGAGCGATAGATTTTGATCAGCAAAACTATGAGGGCAGATTAAATGTCTACCGACCACAATTTTTTAAAGAAAATAAAGCCATGGTAGATTTAGTCTCAGAACGCTTAGATCAAAACTCTATAGATCAATATAAGATGGAAGAGCGCTCACAGGTAGCCAAGCGTTTAATCACATCTCAAAAAAGATTTAGAAAATTAGTGCGCTGCATGGCTAAAGATCAAATTTCAAAACCGGAAAAAGTAGCATTGCTCAAGAAAGAATTGACACATTTCACAAAAGATATTAAATTTAAAGATGCAGAAACCATGGGCGATATTTTAAGAACAGCCCTGGCATTTGTTAAACGAAATTACCTAGATATAAATGACGACTAAAAGTATCAACTGCAAAGGGCGGCTCATAGAATTTAATCAGCCTAAAGTAATGGGAATCATTAATTTAACACCTGATTCTTTTTATGAAAAAAGCAGACATCGGAAAATAAAAGATATTCTAAAAAAAACAGACAAAATGCTGACTGATGGTGCTGATTTTATTGATATAGGCGGCTACAGCTCGCGTCCCGGCGCAGATGGTGTCGCAGAAGAAGAGGAAATTACACGCGTTGTTCCCATAGTTGAAAAGTTAACCAGACATTTTCCTTCCGCTTTGGTTTCTGTTGATACCTTTAGAAGCGAAGTAGCCTGGCAATCTTTAGATAGTGGCGCTGCCATTATCAATGATATTTCAGCCGGCCATTTAGATAATCAAATGATGACAGTGGTTAAAAAATATCAAGTGCCTTACATAATGATGCACATGAAAGGAACACCACAAACCATGAAAACACTTAATCAATATGATGACTTGATAACTGATATTAAATATTACTTTTCAGAGCGCATTGCAAAGGCTAATCAGTTGGGCATTAATGATCTTATAATCGATCCCGGTTTGGGTTTTGCTAAAAATATAGATCAGAATTTTAAGCTTTTAAAACATTTATCAGATTTTGAAGACTTTAATTATCCTATGCTTATAGGTTTATCCAGAAAATCTATGATTTACAAAACCTTAGGCTTTACCGCAGACCAAGCGCTAAATGGCACTTCTGCCCTCAATATGCTAGCCTTAGACCGCGGCGCTTCTATCTTGCGCGTTCATGATGTAAAAGAAGCCATAGAATGTTGTAGGCTTTTTAATAAGATGAACTAAAAACCTTATTTTAGCTGTATGAATCTAGATTTTATAGACTTTGATATTTTTAGTATAATTGATATTGTGCTGGTGGCAGCCCTGCTCTATTATGTCTATAAATTGGTGAGAGAAACCGTTGCCATTAAAATCTTGGTGGGGATTTTAATTATCCTCATTATCTGGAAAATCACTCAGGTATTGCAAATGGAAATGCTCAGTAGCATTTTGGGGCGATTTTTCCAGGTAGGTATGTTTGGACTTATTGTTGTTTTTCAACAAGAAATAAGAAAATTCTTATTAATGATAGGTTCAACAAATATTGCAAATAGAAACAGCCTTTTTAGACAATTCCAGTTTTTTAAACAAGATCAAGCATCTTTAGATCATATTGAGGTTCTGGTCAAATCCTGCAAAAAGTTAAGCAAAACGAATACAGGCGGTCTTATCGTTATAAAGCGCAGTACAAATTTAGATTTTGTTACTAATAGTGGCGATAATATGGATGTCCAGATTAATCAACCTATTATTCAGTCTATTTTTTATAAAAACTCACCTTTACATGACGGCGCCATTGTGATAGATTTTGACCGCATTATCGCAACACGCGTTATTTTACCTGTATCTAATTCTAGAAAAATCCCGTTGCGTTTTGGGCTTAGGCATCGGGCAGCGCTTGGTATTACTGAAAAAACAGATGCTTTAGCACTAGTCATAAGCGAAGAGAACGGTCAAATATCCTATTTAAAAGACGGAGAATTTGTGATTTTTGAGGATTTAGATGAATTAACCACTAAACTTAAAAACGACCTTTCATAAAACAACTTTTATGCAAAATATTGTATCACAACAACTTAAATTAATTTAAATATGATGAGACAATTAAAAAAACGCTATTGGATTACAGGAGGTTTAGGTTCCTTACTTTTGGGCAGTGGATTAAGTGGCATGATAGAATGCGGATTTTTAAAACACAGCGATGCCCCAAACTGGCAGTGGATTGCCGGCGGTACATTTTCCTTAATCGTATTGATGAGCGGAGTTAACCTTTTGTTTGATTCATTCCACTGCAAACTAAAATTAGATAAATAAAATGAGTAAAGCCAATAGAATAGACAGACTAAAAGAGATTATTAAACCTTATGTAGAAGATGCTGATAAGCTAAAGGATATAGATGAATCTACGAAATTTATAGATGATTTAGCCATAAATTCTGCGCATTTAGTTGATATTATCTTAGATGTAGAAGATGCTTTTGATATAAGAATTGAAAATGATGAGATGGAACAGATGCTGGATGTAGGTGCCGCTTTACAAATTATAGACAAAAAAACCGCTTCATCTTGATAGGTAACGACGTGATAGATTTAGCTTACCAGGTAAAACTGTTTAAAGCTTTTAAATCAGACCGCCTTAACCATAAAATTTTTACTCCAAATGAGTTAGCTAGACTGAATCATGATGATTCATTGAGTTTGCTTAGAAGATGGACCATGAAAGAAGCCGCTTATAAAGCTCATCAGCGAATATATCAACTAAAACCTAAATTCAATCCTTTCCAAATTGATACTCATCTGATCGATGCTAAGCAGGGAACGGCTAAAATTCAGGATCATAACTTTAATTTATCATCTACCACATCAAAAGATTGTATCTTTAGTAGTGTTGATACAGTTCAGCATCAAATCAATTTAAATTATACCTCTGATCAGCATTTATTACATCAGCTGTGTTTGCTGTTTGATACAAAATCAATTCATATTTGTAAAGATGAGCTTAATATTCCGTCTTTTTATTTGAATAACCAGGTTAAACCTATAAGCCTTACCAAACATGGGAAATTTAAATGGGCAACAATTTACAGCCCTAATTGTTAATAATTTAATAGACAATTGAATTTGGCACTTAATTTGTTTAATTTTGATAAAATTTAATCATGAAAACAATTTTTTCACTGCTTATTATTTTTTTGTCGCTTACGGGTTATGCTCAAATAGATCGTGATAATAACACATCAAGTACAGGTGGGCTTTTAAGTACCGGTCGAAGTTCTGGAATGGGTGATTATAATATACCGGATCGTTCCAGTTCTAATGAATTACTACTCCCTAAAAAAGAAAAGGGAGTCAAATTTGGAGAAGGCGAGAAGTTTGCTAAACCAACCGCTGAATTTGAAAAAAGGTTAAAAGCAGCTTTAGATAAAGACGAAAAAAAGGTCAAAGATGATTATAAAAGCGACATGGATTTGGGTGAGTTTGTGGTTGATGAAAACTCGATAAAAATTGTGTGCCGTGACCATATGCAATACGATGGTGATCGTGTGCAAATTCGCTTAAACGGCGAAATCATTATCGAAAATATCCTCTTAAAACCAGGCTATACTACAATAAATCTTCCGCTTAAAGAAGGCTTTAATAAAATAGATTTTGTGGCTTTAAATCAGGGAGAATCAGGACCAAATACTGCTGAATTAAGAATTTTTAAACCTGACGGTGAGTTGATTACTGCTAATATTTGGAACTTACTTACCGGTGTTAAAGCTTCAACGGTTATCGTAAAACCGGCCGAATAAAAAAAGTGCCGGAATATTGAATTTCTGACACTTTCCCAAACAACTTAATCTATGAACTTTAAAACATATTTTTAAAGCGTCTTTCGCTATTCCAATGTTGTTTTCTGCCTTTTGTCATCATCTCATCTGTGATGCCGTATCTTCTTGTATTCATTTTTGTGGTTTTCATTTTGTTTTATTTTAAGGTTTTCTATAGATATGACGATTAACTATTTATTTTGTTACACTACTATGTAATAAAAAGTAGTATATTTTATATTTTGAGAGCTTTCATCATATAAATAAAGTAATATATTTGCCACTTATGATTTCTAAAAAGACCAAATACGCCATAAATGCCCTGGTTTATCTTACTAAGCATAAACACCGCGCTCCTATAATAATCAGTGAAATCGCCGAAAAGGAACATATTCCACAGAAATTTTTAGAAGCCATTCTATTAGATTTAAAAAAAGCTGCTATTCTTTCTAGTAAAAAGGGCAAAGGCGGTGGCTATTATTTGCTTAAAGAACCCTCAGAGATTAATCTGGCTGATGTCATGCGCTTATTTGACGGGCCTATTGCTTTATTACCCTGCGTAACTTATAAATATTATGAACGCTGTGAAGAATGTAAAGATGAAGCAACCTGCGGTATAAGAGATGTTTTCTATAATGTGAGAAACAGAACCGTAGAAATGCTTAAAGACGCTGATTTGGCTAGCATTGTAAAGCGTGAACATTTATTATCAAAGGAATAGCTATATAAGTAACTATTAAGGTCTATTAATTTGATAGACTAACTTATATTTGCCGTTGCAAAATTTACTATGGGAATAGATGTAATTATCACCTTGAGTGTAATAGGTGTGGCGATTATCTTATTTGCTACTGAAGCTTTAAGGGTAGATATCGTTGCTATTTTAATCATGCTTACATTAATGCTCACCGGTGTCATAACGCCAGAGCAGGGTGTAGCAGGTTTTAGTAATAAGGCCACAATTACAGTTGCTTTCATGTTTATTTTAAGTGCGGCGCTGCTTAAAACCGGAGCATTACAATATACTGCCCATAAATTATCTGACACTTTTCGTTATAATTTTAACCTAGGTATTGTTTTAATGATGGTGCTTATCGCTATTATTTCAGCCTTTATTAATAATACGCCGGTCGTTGCTATTTTTATTCCGGTTATTATTCAAATAGCTCATTCATCAGGACAAAGTCCTATGAAAATGTTAATTCCGCTATCTTTTGCCTCCATTTTTGGGGGTATGTGTACATTAGTTGGTACCTCAACAAATATTCTTGTCAGCGGTATAGCAGAAGAGAAAGGTTTAAAACCCATTGGTATGTTTGAGATGACGCCTATTGGTTTAATACTCCTTTTTATCGGTATTGTTTATATGCTTTTATTCGGTAAAAGGTTACTGCCTAATAAAAAACGCCAAACCGATGATGAACTCACGGAAACATTTAATGTAAAAGAATACATAACAGAAATAGAACTCCTCGAGCATTCTAACTCCGTAGGTTGTAAGATTATGGATTCTGATTTAACTAATGAGATTGATTTAGATATCATTGAAGTAAGAAGAAACGGAAGTAAATTTACCTTACCTCAGGGTGATTTTATCCTTAAAAAAGGTGATATATTAAAGGTAAGATCAAATGTAAAGCGGATTAAATCTTTAAAAGATAAGGTTAAAGTAGATGTAACTTCACGTTTAAAAATAGGTGATGATGATTTGAGAGGTAAATTTTCGACACTGGCAGAAATGGTTGTGACTTCTAACTCAGACCTTGTTAATAAAACTTTGAAAAGCGTTGATTTTAGAAGAAAATTCAGGTCTATTCCATTAGCTATAAAGCATAGAGAAGATATTATTCATGAAAATCTATATGAAACCAGGTTAAAAGCTGGTGATATCATATTAGCAGAAGTAAAAACCCACTACATTAAAGAGCTTAAAAAAATAGAAAACAGTCAGGATGCGCCATTTGTTCTTCTTTCAGAAGATAAGATAACAGATTTTGATAAGCGTAAATTTATCATTGTGATGACTGCTATTTTAGGCATGATCACACTTGCCACTATTGGACTTATGCACATTATGGTTGGTGCTATTCTGGCGGTAATGCTATTAGTTCTATTTAAGATATTAAGCATGAAAGAGGCGTATGAAGCTATCAACTGGAAGATAGTTTTTTTATTAGCCGGTGCGCTTACCTTAGGTAAAGCTTTACACAATACTGAATTAGATTTAACCATAGCGTCATTAATCATAGATGAGCTGGGCAAATATGGAACCATCGCCGTGTTATCAGGACTTTATTTTAGCACCTCAATGCTTACAGAAATCATGTCTAATAATGCTTCTGCTGCTCTTATGGCTCCTATTGCTATAGCCACGGCTCAGGTTTTAGGACTTGATGTGATGCCTTTTATCATTACGGTAACCATTGCCGCCTCTGCCAGTTTTATGACGCCTATTGGTTATCAAACCAATACAATGGTCTACAGCGCCGGTCAGTACAAGTTTGTCGATTTTTTTAAAGTGGGCTTTTTACTCAATATCACTTTTTGGATTGTATCTTCGTTTTTAATTCCATGGGTTTATGGATTAATTTAATGCAATAATTAAAATGAAGGCGAGCTATACTCAATACAAATTAATATTTAAACAACCTGGTGGAACTTCGCGAGGAGTGCTTAGAGAAAAGGAAACCTGGTTTCTGAAAATTCAGGATGAACAAGGGAATAAAGGCATAGGGGAATGTGGACTTTTTAGAGGTTTAAGCTATGATGATAGACCAGATTTCGAATATACTCTTGCTTGGGTATGTAAAAACATCCATTTAGGTCAAAAGCAACTTGTTGAGCAAATGGAGGAATTCCCTTCAATACAAATAGGTTTAGAAACTGCCTTTTTATCATTAAAAGCAAATGATCAACAGCAATTAATGACTACTGACTTTACCTTAGGTAAGGTAGGCATTCCTATAAATGGACTGATTTGGATGGGACAACCGGATTTCATGAAGCAACAAATCGATGAAAAATTGGCACAGGGATTTACCTGTCTTAAATTAAAAATTGGGGCTTTAGATTTTGAAGAAGAAATCAACATGATTAAATCTATAAGACAGCATTTTGATAAAAACGATTTAAGCATCCGCGTTGATGCAAACGGCGCTTTTGCTCCTAAAAATGCCATCCAAAAATTAGAACAACTTGCCAGCTTAGACATTCATAGTATAGAACAGCCGGTAGCACCTGAGTATAAAAATAGTTTAGCGGAGCTGTGCAGACAAACCCCTTTGCCTATCGCTTTAGATGAATCATTAATCGGCATCACTGATGTAACAAAACGCAAAGTATTGCTACAAATGATTAAACCTCAATTTATCATTTTAAAGCCTTCACTTATCGGAGGTTTGAGCGGAACTGATAGTTGGATAAAAGAAGCAGAAATGTTAGGTATAGATTGGTGGATCACCAGTGCTTTAGAAAGTAATATTGGTTTGAATGCCATAGCGCAATATACTTCCACTAAAGATATAGATAAACCACAAGGCCTGGGAACGGGAAGCCTCTTTACTAATAATGTAGATAGTCCGCTAATGATAAAAGGTGAAAAATTATGGTTTGATACAGCTAACCCATGGAAAATTCAACTATGAGAATTATAAATATACCTGATTTTTTTAAAAATGGCTTTAACGGTTTTCACGAGTGGTGGCGCTATGTAGCCGGCGCGGTTATTATTTTTATCATTTGGCAAATGGGGCAAATCCCATTAATAGGAGCTATAATGTACAAATCTTACCAAGATGGCATTGAAATGCAAGTCCTATTATCACCCGATAACATAATGACCGTTTTACCACAAAATCTTACATTTTTCCTTTTACTACTATCTTTTGTGATCGGCTTTCTGGGCATTTACTTTGTGGTAAGGTTTCTACATCAACAAAAAATATTATCATCTCTAACTTCCAGATCAAAATTTGATTGGCGGCGATTTTTATTTGCCTTTACGCTAATTGGTATATTGATTATTTTGACCACATTGATTGATTATAATGTTCATCCGGATCATTATCAATTAAATTTTGACTGGTCTTCTTTTTTGATACTGGCCATCATAGGTATTGTTATGGTACCCATACAAACCACCTTTGAAGAATGGTATTTTAGAGGTTATTTAATGCAGGGATTAGGTTATATTTTTAAAAACCGAGCTGTTCCTTTTATCACAACTTCACTGATGTTTGGTCTGTTACACATAGCTAATCCAGAAGTTCAGAAGTTAGGCTATATAATAATGATTAATTACGTAGGCGTTGGTTTTTTTCTAGGTATTATAACTTTAATGGACGAAGGATTAGAATTAGCAGCCGGCTTTCATGCAGCTAATAACTTGGTAACTGCACTACTTGTAACCGCTGACTGGACAGCATTTAATACGCCATCAATACTCAAAGATGTCTCTGAGCCAGAAGTAACTTTTGATGTCTTATTACCTATCTTTATTCTTTATCCTATATTGATCTTAATAATGGCTAAAACATACAGATGGAATAATTGGTCACAGAAATTATTTGGAAAAATCAACCTTAACGATGATTTTAAGTAATATGATATTGATTTATTAATAAATTGATTATTTTTATAGAATTCAATATTTATTGTAAAAATGACAAATACTGAAATAGAAATACATCCTGATTTTAAGATCAATGGCCATTATTTTGAGACCAATCATCTTAAAAAATTGGCTTACACACTGATAAAGGAAGGCGAGGAACACGAAGAGGTAATAGGAAACTTTATGTTAGATTGGTTAAACCCTAATTACCAGACCATAAAACTTAGAACATCCGGCTCTACCGGTGAACCTAAAGTGATTTATGTAGATCGGGATAAAATGATTAATAGTGCTAAGGCTACCGGTAAGCACTTTAAATTAGCCAATAATACCACCGCTTTATCTTGCATTCCTACAGAGCATATTGCCGGTAAAATGATGATGATTAGAGCTATGGTGCTCGGGTGGAATCTTCATATTATCAAGCCGTCATCTACACCCTTAGAGCATGTTTACAAAACTTATGACTTCTGTGCTATGACGCCTTTTCAGCTTGATCATTCATTAAGTAGATTACACCTGGTTAAAAAAATCATCGTAGGTGGCGCTCCCGTATCTCAAAAATTAATAGATGCTATTCAGGATAAACCAGCTAAGATTTATGAAACTTACGGCATGACAGAAACATTATCGCATGTAGCCACAAGAAGATTAAATCCAAAGAAAAAGAAAGCTGAAGGTGTAAAACCATTTAAAGCTTTACCTAATGTTAGTTTTACCACAACCGATGATGATTGCCTTATTATCAAAGCTCCTAAGATATTAGACGAGCATCTGGAAACAACTGACATTGTTGATTTACTAACATTTAAAAAATTCTACTGGAAAGGCAGAAAAGACAATGTAATCAACTCTGGGGGAATTAAAATTTACCCGGAAGAGGTAGAAAAGAAACTTCAGGGAATTATGAGTAGAAGATTTTTTACAAGCTCAGTACCAGATGATGCTTTAGGTCAAAAACTTGTTTTAATAGTTGAATGTGGCTATTCTGCAGAATTTGAAAAAGAATTATCACATAAAATCAATGAGTTAGATAATTTAAGTAAATATGAAAAGCCTAAAAAAATATATATGATTGAAAAATTTGAGGAAACCGATTCCGGCAAAATCAAACGCCAGGGAACAATCGCTCAAGTGGATTAAATCAGTATATTAGACTTTTTAAAGATTTCTGTTAAGCAAAATCATTATTATCAAACCATTTGTTTTTGTAGTGATTAACATTTCTAATAATGTCTATTAATCCTTGCCTTATTTTTTAAAATCAATTAAATAGAAAATGATTCAGCTACAAAATCCTTACACAAAAGAAATATTTAAAAAAATAGCTTTAGAAGATGAAGCTGATGTAGCCTTAAAAATAACTGATGCTGAAATAGCATTTTA
>JAVLBJ010000106.1:0-4034 GCA_031581455.1 Psychroflexus sp.
ATCGCTCGGACTTCCAGTCCGAGATGATAAAGTCAAGTTGGTGTTGAGCCACCAAGATTTTATGAACCAGGAAAGACCTCTGGCTCATAATTGTCCGATAATAATTAAATATGAATGATAACCAAAACGGTCAACGCTATTTGGGGAAGGTCAAAGCTTAATTTTCAAAAATCTTATATCGTTCTGGAAGTATCGAAACTTTCCAGGTACTGCGCGACGCGTTGTACAAATTGACCACCTAAGGCACCATTGACCACGCGGTGATCATAGCTGTGAGACAAGAACATTTTATGTCTAATGCCAATAAAATCACCCTGATCGCTTTCTACAACCGCCGGTACTTTTCTAATGGCGCCAAGCGCTAAAATCCCTACTTGCGGTTGATTGATAATAGGTGTTCCCATAACGCTGCCAAAAGTGCCCACGTTGGTTACCGTATAAGTGCCGCCCTGGGTTTCATCTGGTTTGAGCTTATTATGACGTGCGCGATTAGCTAAGTCGTTAACGCGTTTTGCTAATCCGGTAAGATTAAGCTGATCGGCATCTCTAATAACCGGCACAATCAGATTGTTATCAGGCAAAGCCGCTGCCATACCTAAGTTGATATGTTTATGTTTGATGATTTTATCGCCATCTAATGAAATATTGACCAGTGGGAAGTCCTTGATGGCTTTAACCACAGCTTCCATGAAAATAGGGGTGAAGGTGAGTTTTTCGCCTTCACGCTGTAAGAATTCATCTTTTACTTTTTTACGCCAGTTAAAAATCGGCGTCACATCAACTTCTATAAAAGACTGGACATGAGCCGAAGTTTGAATGCTATGTACCATATGTGAGGCGATGAGTTTGCCCATTCTGCTAAGCTCCTGAACGTCATCACCCGGATGAACATCTATCGGAACCTTTGCCGGCTCTGTTTTGCTGGCGCCCTTAGGTGCTGCCACAGGTTGTTGAGGTGCTTTTGAGGCCGGAGCATTTTCTGAAGTTGATTTATCTTCAGCTGAAGCTTTTTGTCGACTATCCAGATAGGCAAAAACATCATCTTTTGTAACACGACCTTCTTTGCCACTTCCAGTGATAGACTCTAATTCTTCTAAACTGATATTTTCTTCTTTAGCGATATTCTTTACCAGAGGTGAATAAAATCGGCTGGATTCGCTAAATTCTTCCGTTGTACTGACTTGCTCTTTGGCCGCTGCTACAAGTGATGCAGCTTCCTCAGCAGCTTCTTCTACATGGCTATCAACATCATCAGCAATTTCATCATCATCACTTCCATCTTCTTCACCTTCGGTTTCAATAATAGCAATAGTTTGTCCTACTTCTATGACATCATCAACGTCAAACTTTTTCTCTTTTAACACGCCATCAACTTCGCTGGGTACTTCTGAATCAACTTTATCAGTAGCGATTTCTAAAACCGGTTCATCTTGTTCTATGCTATCGCCCACTTCCTTTAGCCAATTTGTTAACGTAGCTTCTGCTACACTTTCGCCCATTTTAGGAAGTTTGAGTTCTACTGTTGCCATAATTGAAAATTCTTAGTCTATATTTTATTTGTTGCAAAAATACTAAAAATACCGCTCCTTATTTCTAATTTATTAAATGTTTAATCTCTCCCATAGATGTTTTACTGTCGCTACCGATAAGAAAATTCTGCTTAGCCGGTTTGAACCTATAGCTATTTTGATGCGTATGATACTTTTTCATATAATCTATAGCCTGACGATAAGTAATACATGACATGTCAAAAATAATCAATGATTTTTTTATTGATTTATTTAAAAAATTAGCAGTAGATAAACGTTCTACTTTCCTAAAATTATTAGTTGCAAGTTGCTTTTCAATTGATTTATGATCAGAAAATACTATTGTTTGTTCAGATAATACCAACTTAGGTTTTTTTGATGATTGCATCTTTTTTATGGGTTTAGCGATGCTGAAAAACAGATGTACCCAAAATTTAACCCATTTAGGATATTTGTAATAGGTATCAAAATAAATCAAAATAGATTGAAAAAATCTATTGAGGTAAGCGCTGTTTTTTAAGGTGCTTTCGCCTTTAAAATGAATGATATCAGCTATGCCTATATAATAATTTTGCCAGCCTTGCTGCATGAACTGATGGCTTATGTCGATATCTTCACCGTACATAAAGTAACGTTCATCTAAGCCTTTTACCTTTTGATAATGCATCTTTTTAAAAAACATAAAAGCACCTACTAAGGTGTAAGTAGGATTGATTTGATTTTGAGGAATGCTAAAATTAAAATATCGTTTAGATAAGCCTAAAAGTCTCATAGCTGCTCTTAGTGGAGTAAGTTGATTGACTTTGCTTTCCGGAAGAAATCTTCCTGTACCATCTGTCATTTGAACCCCTAAAATGCCGTGCTTTTCAATTTGATTTGCCTTGTTTAACAAAGTTGTGAATGTATCTTCAGCAACAATTGTATCAGGGTTGACCAGACAAATATAATCGCCTACTGCCATTTTAATAGCTTGATTATTAGCTTTTGCAAAGCCTACATTCTTTTTATTGGCAATAAAATTGACATAAGAAAAATGTTGATTAATCAATAATTTACTGTTGTCTTCAGAATGATTATCCACTATAAAGATTTCATGACTGATGTTCTTTAATGCACGCTCTAAACTATCTAAACACAGCAGAAGGTGATAGGGAACTTTATAAGAAACAATGACAAGGCTAAGTTTCAATTAATCTTTTTTTAACGAATTCTCAAACGGGATTCTTTGTGAGATACTTCTGCCCAGTGTGATTTGATCAGCAAATTCCAAATCGTCACCTACAGGAATACCACGCGCAATAGTACTCAATTTTACATGACTATCCTTAAGCTGATTGTAAATGTAAAAATTAGTCGTATCGCCCTCAACAGTTGAGCTTAAGGCAAATATCAATTCATCTACCTGATCATTTTTAACTTTATTTACTAATGAATCAATATTTAATTGACTGGGACCAATACCATCAATCGGACTTATTTTACCGCCTAAAACGTGGTAATGACCATTATATAGCTGGGTGGCTTCTATGGCTAAAACATCTCTGATATCTTCAACCACACAAACTAATTTTTCATCTCTTCTTTTATTACTACATATTTCACATAATTCTTGATCACTTATATTATGACAATTTCTGCACCTTTTGATGTGTTTTTTGAGCTCGGTTAACGATTCAGCTAACGCGGTTGTCTGTTCACGGGGTTGATCTAATAAGTGAAGCACTAACCTTAAAGCTGTTCGTTTTCCAATGCCGGGTAATTGCGACATTTCATCAACAGCTGTAGCTAATAATCGTGATGAGAATTCCATAGTTTGATTTTCAACTTCCAAAAATAAGACAAATAAAAAAGTTGCGTAATTAATTAGATATTTAGATATTTGTCTAAATATATTTGTATGAATGATGTTTTTAGAGCATTAAATGATCCTAACAGACGTAAAATAATTGAACTATTAAGAGAAAAACCTATGAATTCTGGTGAAATAGCAGATCATTTTAATATGAAAAAACCTAGTATAAGCCATCATTTAGATATTCTTAAAAGAGCTGAATTGATAATTCCAGAGAAAAAAGGTCAATACATCAAATACACATTAAATACGACAATTATAGAAGATTTACTCAATTGGTTAATCAAATTTAAAAAATAAAGCTATGAACTTTAAAATATCTAAAGAAATAACAGCTATACTCTTAGTGTTATTATCGTTTACATATCTGGCTTTTATATGGACAGATTTACCTGAATAAGTGCCGATTCACTGGAATGCGAAAGGAGAAATAGATAAATATGGCAGTAAAGAAACACTGATCTTACTTCCTCTATTATTGCCATTACTTACCTACCTTATATTTTTATTGGTACCTTTTATAGACCCTAAAAAAAAGATGTTGAAAATGAGGGCTAAGTATCATCAATTAAAAAATGTCCTAGTTATGTTTTCTTCTTTTTTAAGTGTTTTCATCTTATATTTAACCAAGAATGAATCAGCTGCAGATTTAA
>JAVLBJ010000021.1:0-30245 GCA_031581455.1 Psychroflexus sp.
AGTTTATCAATTTCTCACTCAATTTTTCTCAATCAGTTTATTAAGAAGTTCTCTTACTTTATTGGAATTCCAGTCGGCAGCGCCTACCTTTTGTATATGTATATTCCCTTGTTTATCAATAACATAAGTAGTAGGTAATGAAGAAGATTTTAAAGGCTCTGGTGCGGGTCTTAAAGCTTGGTAGATGGGCAGCTTATATTCGTTTGTCTCTGTAAATTTTTTAATATCACTTGTTGATTCGTTGGAGACGAAATAAAAATCCACTTGGTTTTGATAATCATCATAAAGTTTTTGCATAGACGGCATTTCAGCTATACAAGGCGGACACCAGGTGGCCCAAAAATTAATCAGTATAGGTTTAGAAACGGATCGATTAAGATTTGCTGATTTACCTAATAAATCTCTTAGCGGCCATTTATAATTTGATAATTGCGGCTGCTCATCTTTAGCTATAGTTGATGGGCTAAATGAAAACACCCTATTGATTGTTACCTGGATAGGTTTTCTGGTTTGCGGGATGAGAAACAAGGCTAAAATGATAAAGAATAATACATTCTGCCACTGCTTTTGCCACCAGCTTTTTTTGTTTTTATCGGTTTGATCTTTATCCGTTGAAGACATGCTTTATAATTTGTAGTGGTTGATCTATTTAAACCTAACGTAGCTTTAGGTCAACTATTTTTTTGGTTTCAAAAAGAGGTTCGTCAAAATAATCTGAGATAAGGGTCACTTTAGCCTTAGGATATTTTTTCAATTCTTCTGATAAATCGCCGCCTTTTAGATAAATGATTCTGCCGAATTTTGGGTTTTTAGATCTTTTGATAAGATGTTGCGTCCAATAAGTAAAGGTCTCCATATGGGCTACTGCCCTACTGACCACATAATCAAACTTCTCTTTAAAATACTCGGCTCTTTGATGAACCGTTGATACATTTCCTAAGTTCAGTTCACCGCTTACTTCATTTACGACCTTTAGTTTTTTAGCGGTACTGTCTAATAAGGTGAATTGTACATCAGGAAATAAAATCGCCAATGGAATACCCGGAAATCCGCCGCCGGTGCCTATATCGATAACTTTGCATCCATCAGGGAGAGTTATATATTTCGCAATAGCTAATGAATGTAATACATGACGCTGCATGAGTTCATCAACATCCTGGCGAGATACCACATTGATCTTTTGATTCCAATCTTGATATAACTCAGGCAATTTGCTGATTTGCTGATATTGTTGATGTGTTAAATCGGGGAAGTATTTTTTTACGATATCCAAATGGCTATTAATTTATAGACATTTCAAAATTCAGCAAAAAAAGTCAACTACATGTAAATATTACAAAAAAATCCTATATAGCTAAGCGTTGATATTATATTTGCAAAATTAGCTTAATATTATGACAAAAATAGCCGGCTTTTCAAAGTTGAGTAAAGACGAGAAGATCAACTGGATTTGCGAAAACTATCTGGATAATAATCAAAAAGAAAAGGATATTCTCAAGCAATATTGGAATGTTGATTCAAAACTCCAAAAGCTACATGATGAATTTTCAGAAAACACCATAAGCAATTTCTATTTGCCATTTGGCGTAGCACCTAATTTTGTAATCAATGGAAAGGATTATCTGATTCCTATGGCTATAGAAGAAAGCTCCGTTGTGGCTGCCGCGAGTAAAGCAGCAAAATTCTGGGGCAAACGTGGCGGATTTAAAACCAAAGTTTTCAATACCACTAAAATTGGCCACGTCCATTTTAGTTATGAAGGTGATTCCAGAAAATTAGAAAGATTTTTTAAAGCTAATCATTCAGCTATTATGGCCGCCACTCAACCTATTACCCGGAACATGGAAAAACGCGGAGGTGGGTTAACCTCTATAGAATTAAAGAATAAGACGGCGGCATTAGCTGATTATTATCAACTGGAATGTAAATTTCAGACAGTTGATGCCATGGGAGCAAATTTTATTAATACCTGTTTAGAGAAAATTGCAGCCACATTTGAGTTGCTTGCAGAAAAATCGGCTGAAATAGAAAATAAAGATCAACTGCTGATCATCATGAGCATTTTATCTAACTACGTCCCGGAATGTTTAGTAGAAGCCTGGGTTAGTTGTCCGGTTAAGGCATTGGCGGAAGCCGAATCGGAGCAAGCGCTATTTGTTAAAAAGTTCAAGCAAGCGGTAAGTATAGCAAATGTAGAACCCTACCGCGCAGTAACGCATAACAAGGGCATTATGAATGGTATAGATGCTGTAGTATTAGCCACCGGTAATGATTTTAGGGCTATAGAAGCCTGCGTTCACACCTATGCCGGTAGATCGGGTAAATATCAAAGCCTAACAGATGTAAAAGTAGAAGATGGAATTTTTGAGTTTAAGATTCAGGTTCCTCTCGCTGTTGGTACCATAGGAGGCTTAACGAGTTTGCATCCTTTAGTAAAATTAGCACTTCGAATTTTAAATAATCCATCGGCTGAAGAGTTGATGCAAGTCATGGCTGTAGCCGGATTAGCACAAAACTTTGGCGCTTTGCATTCTCTGGTAACCAGCGGCATTCAGAAAGGTCATATGAAAATGCACCTTATGAATATTTTAAATCAGTTTGAGGCCACTGAACAAGAACGCTTGCAAGCTATTGATTACTTTAAAACCCATACAGCGACGCATAACGAAGTTGTTAACTTCATTAATCGCATTCGTTCATGACATTTTATAGCAACGGCAAATTATTACTTACCGGCGAATATTTAGTCTTAGATGCCGCTCCTGCGATTGCACTTCCTACAAAACTGGGACAGTTTTTAGAAGTTCAGGTAACTGAAGGGCATTCAAGCTGGAAAAGCTACGACCATAAAGAGGAATGCTGGTTTTCTATGCAGTTTGATCTAACTGATATATTAGCTGATCAATTTGATGTTGCTAACGAGCAGGAACGTACAATTGCTACCTTGCTCCGCGAAATGCATCAGCAGAATGCCGATTGTTTTTCAGCCGATCATTATCAGTTTACCACAAAATTAGATTTTGACAGAAATTGGGGCTTAGGCAGCTCGTCAACATTGGTGAACAATCTTGCGCAGTTTGCTCAGGTTGATCCGTATCAACTATTAGCTAAGAGCTTTGGTGGCAGTGGTTACGATATTGCTTGTGCGCAAGCAAAGCACCCTATTGTATATCAAGACAAATCCTATCAAAGCATCAAAATTCCCAATGTTATAAAAAACAACTTGTATTTTATTTACCTAAATAAAAAGCAAAACAGCAGGAAAGCTATAAAATACTATAAAGATTTATCTACTGACAAATCTGTATATATAGAACAATTAAAACGGCTCAATCAACAATTTTTATCAGCCACTCATATTGATGAGGCTAAAATATGGATGACAGAACATGAAGAGATGATCAGTCGTTTGTTACAACAAAAACCGGTAAAAGAAAGTCGTTTTCCTGATTTTAAGGGTGCTGTAAAAAGCCTTGGTGCCTGGGGCGGCGATTTTGTAGCAGCTATAGGTGATGATAGCTGTGCTGATTATTTTAAAAGCAAAGGTTATTCAATAATTTTTAGCTATAAAGAACTTATTAAAGATTAAGTGTTTTCAGGACAAAATATTTATAGTATATTTTATTATAGATCAAGCCTAAGACATTGAAATAAGAATAAATAGCAGTTTAAAATATTTGATATCTAAAATTATAAAGCTTTAATTATTGTTGCTTTTTTTACTTTTTTATTAAATTGCCAAAAATTAGTCAAAATGTATAATTATTTAAAATTAGCTTTACCCTTATTATTAGGCTTGTTAGTGCTTTCAGGATGTCAAAATGAACCCATAGCAGAAGCTGATGACACATCAGATAACGGCGGTAATGATTCTAATAATACAGGTTCTGTAAACAGTTCAGAACTTATTGGAGATTGGGAAATGACTGATTATCAAAGTACGACTATTGCTACTTATACAATTGATCAAGGCGATGTTAGCCAGGAATTTGAAAATGAAATAGTGGCTACCCATTTAAGTTCAGATTATGTATTAACATTTACAGATGACAACCAATACACTTCTAATGGAATCATGGAAATAGAAGTTTCGAATTACATGAATGGCAACTTAGTTAATCAAGAAATTGTTGATTATGAGGTTTCCCAGACAGGTACCTGGAGTCTCAATGGTAACCTATTAAGTTTAAATAGTGAAGATGGTGGTGCCGAAGCAGAAATAACAACATTGGATAGTCAAAATTTCGCCTATTTATATATTGGCGACTTAGAAGATCTTGAAGCTTTGCCCGGATATGGAGGTTCAAATGATTCTGATTCATACCCAGAAGGCAGCGAAGTAAATTTTGAAATAGAAGCTACTTTTATAAAAGCTGAATAAAGCCTAAGCTTTTTTAGTTTTGAAAAGTCGTATTTAATTTTGCCAATCTTGATTATTTTTATTTTTAACCAGAGTTATTAATAAATCATATTTTGTTTTAAGATCATGAGTGCCTAAATAGCTTATAAAACGACCATCTGGCGCAATCATTACTATGCTATGGCAAGGATAATCGTAGTTAAAAAACATTTTTTGAAATAAACCATCCAGATCATTACTAAAGTCCTCGGGACTTTCTTTTAGATCAGTATTTTTGGGTAAAATAGAGATATACTTATAATTAGAAACGATTTGATTAATTAGAGCGTCATCAACTAAATTGCTTTGCGGGTTTTTTTGAAGATACAAGGTGTCTTTAGTGTTATAAATTTCTAACGGCAGACAGCTTGAATTAGTTTGATAATAATCCACTATAAGATAATCATCAAGCGATATCAGTTTATTTAAAGAATGATTTAATTGCTTATAAAAGGCCTCTTTCTCTTTGATGACACCAAACTGAGTTCTTTTGATTAAACGTTTTGTTCTTTTAGATTTAGCAGGTATTTCAAATGCTTTTTTATTATCAATTTTTTCGCTAAACGCTTCTTTAGTCATGACATCATATTTGTAATCTACATAAGTTATAGGCTTACATCCTACAAAAATGAATAGTATTAATATGGTCACTAAATGATACCGCATTGCTTAATTTGGTTAATCTTCAAGATTAAAACGCATAAAAATAGGCAAATGATCTGAATTTATATGGTCTACAACAGCTGCATTTTTAAGCTTTATAGATTTTGACACCAAAAAATGATCTAATTTTAATCCAAAAATATACAGATCAGACGGCCATGTGGCTTGTAGACCTTTCCCTTTAAATGCATCTTTAAGGCGGGTTTCACGAATTAAATCTTTAAAGAAGAAAGTATAACCGGATGTATTAAGATCACCCGCTACTATGACTGGCTGCTTTTTATTTTGAACTAAATTTTTAAGCTCATAAAAACTTTGTTTGAGTGCTGAATAATTAGCAGCAGTCATAGGCGGATTAGGATGACGTGCCAGTAGTTGAAAAGATTGACCATTTACAATTATCTCAGCATTTATGGCCGGAACTTCTTTTATAATTATATCATGTTTCATTGGCAGCTTGCTGTATACTGCCATCCCAAAATTATCAGTTCGTATTTCTTTAGCATGATATGGATAATCATTTAAAACAGGTTGTAACTGATTATGCCAATCTGGTGTGTATTCCAATAAAATAATAATATCAGGCTCTTTAGTATTAATCAATTGATTAACTCTGTTATAAGATGTGTTTTGGCTCCAAAGATTAATAGAAAGCAAAGCTATGTCATTGCCGTTATCCTCCTTATACATTTCATTTGGCGCATAAAGACTTATTAATGGCAGGACGTTAATCATCAGTCCTATAACTGAGTATACCGTAAACATAGACCTGAGCTTATATACCAAACTTATGATTAAGGAAATCAAGAATAAAACTGCAAATTGTAATTTAAAATGAACCCACAAATTGGCCAACCAATGATCTATATATGGTGAAAACAAAGACACGCTTAACGTTATAATCAAAAGAACATAAAGCGTTTTTTTCATGGTATCAATTAAATTCTTTTAGGCATTTTAGAATAGCTTTGTGTATTCTTTGCAGGTTTCTTTTTTTAATAACAAAAGGTGGTAATATGTAAATTGTGTTTCCTAAAGGTCTAAGAAAGACACCCTGACTCATGAAAAAGTTGTACAATTCATCTCTAAGCGAGCCATATCTATCCATTTCAATATTTAGTTCAAATGCTAAAATAACCCCCTTAGTTCTTACGTTCTTCACTTTAGTCGCTTGACTAAGCTTCTGGGCAAAAACTTGATTAAGTTTAATAATACTACTTATATTTTGCTGTATTTTACTGCTTTGTAACAATTCTATTGCGGCTATGGCAGCAGCACAAGCAAGCGGGTTACCCGTATAGGTGTGGCCGTGAAACAGACCTTTAGAAATATCATCATCGTAAAACGCCTGATAAATTCTTTCGCTGCAAGATGTAATGCCCATAGGTATCATTCCAGCAGATAAAGCTTTACTCATACAGATCACATCCGGTTTAATAGGTAAATAATCTGACGCAAAGTTTTTACCGGTTTTACCAAAACCAGTCATCACCTCGTCAGCGATACATATAATGCCGTTATCCTTACAAGTTCGCATAATCAAACCCAGACCATCTTCATCATAAGTTTTCATCCCTGCTGCCCCTTGAATTAAAGGCTCGTATATAAAACCCGCTATCTTGTTTTCTTTTATAATTTCTTTTAAAATCCTGATTACCTCATCATTGTTACTACCATTGGGTTTAGGCAATCTTTTAACTTTGATAAAGTGCTCTTTAAAGGCGCCATTATAAACGGACAAACCTGAAACTGACATGGCGCCTAGAGTGTCACCATGGAAACCATCTTCAAAAGCAAGCATCACATTTCTGTGATTTCCTTGATTGCTATGATATTGAAGTGCCATTTTAATCCCAATCTCAGTCGCAGTAGAACCATTATCATTAAAGAACAATTTGAGCTGATTGTCAGGTAGAATATCTATTAACTTTTGCGAAAGCTCGATTGCCGGTTCATGGGTAAAACCGCTAAACACTATTTGATCAAGGTCTTTCATTTGATCTGATACAGCATCTACAACCTTAGGATGACAATGACCAAACATACTGGTGTACCAGGAGGCAATAGCATCAATATATTTTTTATTATCTACATCATAAAGCAGCTCAGCTTTAGCTTTTTTAATCGGCAATAAACCATCAACATGTTTATGCTGAGTTAAAGGATGCCAAATATTCTTTTTATCCATCTCCATTAAAGTCTGCGTCCTTTTTTTTATCATAATTTAAGCTAATTTTTCTTTGATTTGATTTTTTAAATTTTTTGCTAACTCAGCAATACTTACTGCATCTACTTTATCTAACATAGGCAGGTGTCCTATGGGATGCTTACCCGTCATTTTAGTAATTATGGACTCTGTAGATTTATTTTCTTCGCCTACAAATAGCAATTCATAGTCTATTTGTTTTGATGTTAGATAATGGTGTGAGAGCAACGTATGATTTATACTACCCAGGTAATGCCTTGATACTAATATCACTTTATCATTTGGTTTTATGAGATCGGCGATGCAATGTTGTTGATTAATAGGTACTAATAAACCACCGGCACCTTCTATGATTAAATCTTTATCACTTCCTGGTCTGTTGATATGGTCCTTATTGATTTTCACCTGATCAATTTCAGCTGAAGCATGCGGACTCATAGGAGAATTAAGCGCATAAGCATTGGAGTAGAAATGACTGGAATCAGCATTAACTAAAGCTTTAACCTTATCTGTATCAGAATAATGTAAATCTCCAGCCTGGATAGGTTTAAAATAATCAGCATTTAATGCCTTTACAAAAACAGAAGATACTACGGTTTTACCTACATCTGTTCCAATACCTGTTATAAAAATATGCATACTTGAAATTTATAAATTCTTTTTTAATAACTGCATTAATCTTTCAATAGCATCCTTAGAATTATAAGCGTGAAGACATATTCTAAGCCGTTCTGTGCCGGTGGGAACAGTAGGCGAAAGAATTGCTCTAATATCAAAACCATGCTCTTTTAACAAGGCTTCAAGTTGCTTAGCTTTACTATTACTGCCTACGATTAATGATTGAATAGGCGTATGGCTATTTAAAAAATTTTGACTGAGTTGATTTTTATCAACTGCAATTTTAAAAGTGTTGACTACTTCTTCTAAATATTTGATATACTGCTGATTATTATTTAAAAACTGATAAGCAGCTATAACAGCAGCTAATGTATGAGGTGGTAGAGCAGTGGTATATATAAAACTTCTGGAAAAGTTGATAAGATAACTGCGGAGTTCATTAGAACATAAGATACATGCGCCATGAACCCCTAGGGATTTACCAAAAGTTAAAACACGCGCCATGGCATGGTTTTTAACTTTATTCTCTATAGCTTGGTGATGAGGTGTTGCGGTGGCATGCGCTTCATCTATAATTAAATAAACATCAAACTTTTTACAAAGCGCTATAATATCATCAAGTGGCGCTAAATCACCATCCATAGAAAAAACCGCTTCTGTGACTAGTAAAATTGTTGTCTCCTGATGTTTAGTCCGCAGCTGCTCTAACAGATTTTGGATATGAATAGCGTCGTTATGCGCGTACTTATAGCCTTTGGCCTGTGAAAACTGAATGGCATCGCGTAAACTGGCATGAATCAGCTCATCGTAAATTACAAAAGTATTTCTTGAGAGCACTGCAGATAAAAGACCAATATTAGCTGTATAGCCTGAATTATAGATCAATGCTGATTCTGAATGGTGCTGATTTGAAAGAAACGTCTCAGCATATAGATATAAATCATGATTACCGTTTAAAAGTCTAGAGCCTTTAGCGCCGTTTTGGTTGAGCAGTTTGTAATCGTTTAAAATTTTAGTAGCCATGTTTTGAATGGCAGGTTCTACGGCAAGTCCAAGATAATCATTAGATGAAAAATCTTCCAGGCTATCATCATTAGTTTTTAAGGTTCTAAGTAATCCCTGATTAGCTCTTTTCTCAAGTTTAGAAATCAGCTTGTTTGGAATCTTTTGTCCTTCTTTTCTTTTTTCCATCTGCATTATCGCTTTTCAATTCATGAGATTTAAGGTCGTATTTTCCTTTTAGATCATCAATAACAGAGCCTTTCCATAGTTTATTACCGGTAAAATAAGACGTTCTTCCTATTAAATGGGCGCCAACCGGAGCCGTAAGTAAAATAAATATAATAATAGCCTGAACACGCGTGGTCACAGAAAACTCCTGAAAAAACACAGCTGCGCTGCCCAGCATTAAACCTACACCTAATGTAGCTGCTTTTGTATTTACAGAAATACGCAGATAAGTATCTGGCATTCTTATAATTCCTATTGCTGCTAAAAGGCTAAACAATGCGCCTGCCGTTGATAATAATATGATAAAAAAATTAGTCATTTTTATTTCTTTTTTCCAGATAATATGAAAAGGCTACTGTGCCTAAAAAAGCAATCAGCGCTAAAATCATGGCGATATCTAAAAAGTTAGATCTCGAAGTTATGATACTGTATATGGATATAATCCCTATACCTATAGTTACAATTAAATCTAATGCGACTACCCTATCTATCACGCTTGGACCTTTAATAAAACGTATAAACACTAAAAGCTCAGAAAGCACCAATATAGGAATAATAACATACTCTAAGTAATCTTGTATACTCATCGTAAAAGTTGTATAATTTTAGTTTCAAAGCCATTTTTAATGCTGGCTATAAATTCATCTTTATCATGCACATACATCGAATGTACATAAAGGCCTTTTTTATCTTTAGAAACATCTAAGCTTAAGGTTCCAGGTGTTAGGGTTATAAGGTTAGCTAAGAGTGTGACCTCTAAGTCTGTCTCTAAATCTAAGGGTATCATTACTATACCGGGTTTCATATTGTGCGTTGGCGTCACTACCTCATAAGCAACCTGCAAGTTAGCTTTAGTTAGTTCATAAATAAAAAACACAATAAAACTGAACAGCTTTGGGAAATACCAAAAGTACTTGTTTGTTTTATTAGTATGATCTGTAACCCAAAGAAAAATAAAGCTCAATATAAATCCTACAATAAAATTATAAAGATGGAAATCGCCTGTAAGCAACGTCCATATCAGCGTTAAAACAATATTAGTAAGTAATATTTTTCTCATTGTTCTTGATTTAATACTGCATTAATATAAGACTGATTATCCTTTAAATCATGAGCAATTTGAGTGACCAAATTTTGTATATGCT
This sequence comes from Psychroflexus sp., assembly GCA_031581455.1. Classification (GTDB taxonomy): domain Bacteria; phylum Bacteroidota; class Bacteroidia; order Flavobacteriales; family Flavobacteriaceae; genus Psychroflexus. The sequence continues at coordinate 10,262 of JAVLBJ010000021.1, forward strand.
CTGCACCAAGACCAATATACAAAGAAATAACAGCCAGAAAGATGATAGGTACTACAAATTGAGACCGCTGGAGATTTGATAATTTATCAAATTGTATAAATCGTTTTGTTGGTTGAAGTGTATCTGCATTTTTCCAGAACACTTCTGCCCAGATTTTAGCGACAATGATCAGAGTGATTAAACTCCCAAAAATCAACGCCCCTAAATACCAGTAATTCCCATTTATAAAACTAGCCTTAAATAAAGATATTTTAGGCCAAAATCCTGATAAGGGTGGTACTCCTACAAGTGAAAAAAGCACTATAGCTATAACAACACTTATCTTAGGATAATCTTTGTAAATATTACCTAAGTTTTGAATATTAGTACCACCTTTAATTCTGTAAATCAGTCCCGATATAAGATACAAGTTAGTTTTTACAATGATATCATGTATAAGGTAAAAAAGAGCGCCAGCAATAGCAACTTCAGTGTAAACGCCTAATCCACCAATGATAAACCCGATATGACAGATGATTAAATAAGAGAATATTTTACGCAAATTTGTATTGATGAGTGCACCGAATGCTCCACTTACAATCGTGAGTATAGCGATAGATAATATCATGCTTTGCAGAAATAAATCTTCGATAAAGATGAGTGTAAACACTCTAATAAGCGCATAAACACCAACTTTAGTTAGCAAGCCCGCAAAAATTGCTGATACTGCAGAAGGTGGTGTGTGATAAGAAGCCGGCAACCAAAAATACAATGGGAAAACTGCAGATTTTATACCAAAGCCTACGAAAAATAAAACAGCGCAAATATCTACAAGCGGTCTGCTGTCAACATCGGCTATTTTAACAGATAAATCTGCCATGTTAAGTGTTCCGGTAAGCCCGTAAAGCAGTCCTAACCCGGTTAGAAAAATCATTGATGCCATAAAATTTAGAGCAAAATACTTAACGGCACCTTCTAATTGATTTTTTTCTCCTCCTATGCTGATCAATACAAAAGAACTTATAATGATAATTTCAAACCACACATAAAGATTAAAAATATCGCCTGTTAAAAAAGCGCCATTTAGCCCTAGTAACAAAAAATGGAAAACGCTAAAAAAACCAAAGCGCAAACGCGCATTCATTACTGAAACAACAGTAAATATAGACACGGCCAAACCACTGATAGCTGTAAGTAATACCAGGGTCGCTGCAAATAAATCGCCAACGAAGACTATACCAAATGGCGCCTCCCAGCCACCTGCCGCTACAGTTTGTGTACCATTATTGTAAATATGTACAAATAAGAAAATGGCAACAGCCAGTGAAACGAAATTTGCAATTATAGTTACACTCTTCTGTAGTCTTAAATTCTGCCAGCCAAACATCAGAATTAGACTAAAAAAGAGATGTACAATAAGCGGCCACATAACTAAATTTTCCATCATGTATCTTCGTCTGTTGTGTTAAGTTGATCTAAATCGTCTGTTTTTAAAACTTTATAAGCTCTTTTCACTAAAACTATAGCAAAAGCCTGTAAGCCAAAGCTAATAACTATTGCGGTTAAAATTAATGCCTGAGGTATTGGGTCTGTATAAAGTTCAAGGAATACATCGCTTGACTCTGGTATAATAGGTGGCTTGCCTTTCTTTAACCTTCCGGATAGAAATATAAGCAAATTAACGCCATTACTAAATAATATGACCCCAATGATGAGTTTTACAATACTTCTTCTCATCATCATGTAGATTCCGGCTGCGTAAAGTATTCCCGTTACAATGGCTAGTACAATTTCCATAATTATCGTGATTCTGAGATAGTAAAAATAATTGTTAGCACCGCACCAACAACAACAATATAAACACCTGTATCAAATAATAAAGGTGTACCTAATTTGCCTATAACAGCCACATGACCTTTCATCCATAGAGCTTCCATCAGGTTTTTTCCTACAAAAAGTGGCATAATAGCAGCGGCTGATGAAAAAGTTAAGCCTAACGGCATTAAGAATCCTGGATGAAACTTAAGCATTGATTTTGTGTTCATAAGCCCGTTAGCAAATGCATCTAACACAAAAGCGCTTGACGCTATTAAACCACCAATAAAGCCACCTCCGGGAAGGTAATGTCCTCTTAGCAGTATAAAAATCGAAAATAACAGCAACACCGGCAATAGAAAATTTGATGCTGCTTTAAGTATAGTTGTTTGCATAATTTATTTTTTATCTCGGCTTCTCATTCTTAATTTAATCAATCCAAAAACGCCTAAACTGGCTACGGTTAACACAGATACTTCAATTAAAGTATCAGCGCCTCTAAAATCTACTAATATAACGTTGACGACATTTTTACCTTTTGCTAATAAATAAGCATTTTCTCCGTAAAAATTACTGATGCCTTTCTGAACCGGTTGTTGTAAAATCATTAAAATAATCAAACTAATGAGTGTTCCAAAAGTTAGTGATAAAATCCCATGTTCTAATCTAAGTACATTTTTAGTCAGTTTAAGATATTTAGGTAGTTTATATAAAACAAGTACAAAAAGTATAACCGTTAAAGTATCAACAGAAAACTGCGTCATCGCAAGATCTGGTGCACCATAAAATAAAAACAATAAACTAAAAGAAAAACCTACAATTCCCATAGCTACAACGGCTGCCAGCCTTGATCTTGTAAACACCGTAAAAATAATGGCTCCTACCATAATAATAACTATACTAACCTCATGAAAAGTAAGTCTATTCAGGGCTAAGTTTTGTAAGTTAAGTTCAAAATTGAATATCACAATATAGCCAATACTTACTACCATGAATAGGACACTCATAGCCACATAATGGCGGAGATACCCATTTTGGAAAAGATTAGTCCAAAATCTGGAAAGTATTTTAAAGCCTGTATTAAAATAATAAAGCAACTGTAATGGAGATATAACCTCAATCTTATCAATAAAATTTTTTAATTGATGATTTGGTTTTATGATAAAATATAAAATGGTGCCAACCCCAATTGTCACGGCGCTTAACATTAAAACCGTATTGAAACCATGCCATAAAGACAAATGTGTAGGTTCTTGAAAGCCTGATAAAAAAGCTATAGGATGACTGATATAGTGCTCTACTACATAAGGAAAAAGACCAAAACCTACGCCTAAGACAACCATGAGTGCTGGCGGGATATACATCGTATAATGTGGCATGTGAATGACTGCTAAATGCTTAGGCACTTTACCTAAAAACGGTTTTACACCTACTACAAAGCCTGCATAAAAAAGGAGTATTTTAGTAAAAACAGCAATGGCTGTAAGCAAAAGAGCACTTTGGGTAAAGTGAAAAGTAGCATCATAAATCAACTCTTTACCTATAAAACCTAAAGTTGGCGGCAACCCACCACTTATAGCAGCCGCTAGGATACCTATGATAAAAACAGGCATTATATAATGACGAAGCCCACTTAATTGAGTAACATCTCTGGTGCCGGCTTCATGATCTATGATCCCAACCAAAAGAAAAAGAGAGGCTTTATATAATGCATGCACCACTATAAAAATTGCTGCAGCTATTAAAGCAGCTTTTGTACCAACACCGATTAAAAACACCAGTATACCTAATGCGGCAATAGTTGAATAAGCGAGAATAGATTTTAAATCAACTCTAAAGATGATATGATAAGCACTGTAAACCATGGTTATAGCGCCAAAAATGGTAAGTGCATTATTCCATAAAAGAGTGCCTTCAAAAATAGGCGACATTCTAAACAACAAATATACACCTGCCTTTACCATAGTGGCTGAATGTAAGTAAGTGGATACCGGCGTAGGGGCTTTCATAGCTCCAGGTAGCCAAAAATGAAATGGGAATTGAGCAGATTTGGTAAATGCGGCTATTAGGATAAATATGATTATCAACCCGTAATGATCACTTAATTTTATGGCATCCGGGTGAGATAAAATGTCAGATATGACATAGGTACCAGAGGTATTTCCCATCAATACTGCAGCCGCCAGTAGGAATAAACCGCCGAATCCTGTTATCCCCAGAGCGGTTAAAGCCGATTTTCTAGAAGATTCACTTTCATTATTAAATCCTATCAAAAAGAAAGATGTGATACTTGTTAATTCCCAGAAAACAAATATGGTAAGTAAATTATCAGATAATACTAAACCCAACATAGCTGCCATAAACATGCCTAGATAACTGTAAAACCTATCTAAGAATTCGTGACCTTTAAGGTATGATGATGTATAAATAAATACTAAAGTCCCAACACCTGTGATTAATAGGCCAAACAAATAGGATAAACCATCTAATCTAAAATCAAGACTTACATCAAATGAAGGCACCCAATCATAGGAAAATATCAGCACTTCATTTTGTGCTATCTGCGCACTAAAGCTAAGTAGGTACATAAATATTCCCAATGGAATTAATGATAATAAAATGCTTAGTTTTTTATCCTTAAAGAAATTACCTGTAAACAGCAATAGTATAGATATAAAAAAACCAACAAGTACAGCTATTATCATAAACTAAGCACATTTTTTGCAAATATAGAAGAATTAATAAAGTCTAATTTTGATTAATAAAACTTAGCATTTAAATACTATTAATCATCTAGTTGATCCTCTTTAGGTATGGGTTGATCTTGATACCAATCATTAAATTCTAATGAGGTTTTGTAATCATCTTTTAAAACTCTAAATACTACATAAACTAAAAGCCCCTGTCCTACAATTGTTAGCCAAAATATCCAGGAATAAGAAAAGTTCATTGTAGACATTATAGTTATAGTGATTAAAAGAAGCGTTAACCAAGCCAACCAGGCATGTACTGAAATTTTCATCTGTAAATTTTTGTTTAAAATTAAATCAATGTAGTCGATATTTTGTTAAAAATAAAATAAGGTTTCAAAGTGACCACTTATCAGAAAGAGCAAAATGAGGGGCATCTTTTAAATAAGTTTATCTTTGACATAAAAAATTTGAAAAATAAAACTGTTCAAATAGAAGACTTAGGCCATAAAGATTTTAAGTGGTGCTGGGATTATCAGGAGACTTATTTCCAGAAGATTTTAGATATTAAGATAAATAATAGGCGAACTGATCAGCAGAAAGACACGCCTAATTACTTAATATTTGTAGAGCATCCACATGTCTACACCTTAGGTAAAAGCGGAGATATCAATAATCTTAAGATTAGTGATACTGAACTGGAAAAGGTAAACGCCACTTATTATAAGATCAACCGTGGTGGCGATATCACTTACCATGGACCGGGTCAAGTTGTAGCTTATCCTATATTAGACCTTGAAAACTTCTTTACCGACATCCATATGTATCTCAGACTGCTTGAAGAATCCGTCATTAAAACATTAGCAGAATTTGATATCAAAGGAGAAAGAAGTAAAGGAGAAACTGGTGTTTGGATAGATGTGGGCACGCCTTACGCCCGAAAAATATGTGCCATGGGCGTGAGAGCCTCTCGCTGGGTTACCATGCATGGTTTAGCTTTTAATATCAATACAGACTTAAATTACTTTAATCATATTATACCATGTGGTATAGAAGACAAAACTGTTACATCACTCAATAAGGAGCTTGGGAAAGCATCGCTTGACTTAGATAAGATTAAAAATTTACTAACTAAGCATTTTCTAGAATTATTTGAAGCAACTAAAGCTATGGATTAACAGCTTTACTTTGTTTATTTACTTTTTCTTTAAGTTGTTCTTTAAAATCAAGAATATTTTGCAAAATCTCCGGGTGCTGTGCTGCCACAATTTGAGCGGCTAATATTCCAGCATTTTTAGCACCATCTAAGGCTACAGTAGCTACTGGTACGCCAGAAGGCATTTGAAGGATAGATAAAATAGAATCCCAGCCATCTATAGAATTTCTAGACTTTACTGGCACACCAATTACCGGTAAGGGCGAATAAGCTGCAATCATACCGGGTAAATGAGCGGCTCCACCTGCACCACAAATGATAGCTAATAAACCTCTTTCATGAGCTTGCTCGCCATAAGCTTTTAATTTGTTAGGCGTTCTATGAGCTGAAACTATATCTACTTCACACTCTACTCCTAGCTCATTTAGCACGGTTTTTGCTTCTTCCATGACCGGCCAGTCGCTTTGACTACCCATAATAATTCCTACTTTAGCTTTTGACATGACTTATTACACTTATTTTAGATTTAACTTCTTCAGCTTTTTTCCTGGCTTTATCTACATCAGCATCAATGATATTTACATGCCCCATCTTTCTAAAAGGACGTGTTTGCTTTTTGCCATATATATGAGGTGTTACACCATCCATTTTTAATAATTGATCTATATTTTTATATCTGGGATATCCTGTATATTCCTTTGAACCAACAAGATTTACCATAACGGCAGACACTTTATTGTCTGTTGATCCCAGAGGCAAGTTAAGTACTGCTCTTAAATATTGTTCAAACTGATTTGTATAACTTGCTTCAATGCTTACATGACCGCTATTATGGGGTCTGGGCGCTACTTCATTAATCAAAAGTTTATCGTCTTTAGTTAGGAATAGTTCAACAGCCAGTAATCCCACAATTTGCAGTTGATCTGCGGTGTTTTTTGCTAGTTGCTTAGCTTCTCGATGAATATGACTTTCTACTCTGGCCGGTGTGATCACATATTCTACCTGATTAGCCGCAGGATGAAACTCCATTTCTACAACAGGATAAGTTTTAACTTCTCCATCTGAATTTCTGGCTACAATAACTGATAATTCATGAGTGAAATCGACTTTGTTTTCTGCTAAACAAGGATTATCCGGTAATTTTTCTACTTCTGATTTATTCTTTATTATTTCAACGCCCATGCCATCATAACCACCAGTTGCACTTTTCCAGACAAAAGGAAAGCTCAAATCATCTTGACTAATGGCATTTTGAAGATCAGTTTTTGTTTGATACGAATTAAAATCTGCAGTAGGTAAATGATGCTGTTTGTAAAATTGTTTTTGTGTGATTTTATTTTGAATGATCTTTAACACATCAGGCTGAGGAAATATTTTTTTGCCTTTTTTTTGCAGATCTGCTAAGGCCTGGACATTAACCGCTTCAATTTCTATAGTAATCACATCTGCCTTAAGACCAAAGTTGTAAACGGTTTCATAATGTAAAAGATCACCTTTCTGAAAATAGTCGCAGCTAATTCTACTTGGCGCTTCATCATTAGGATCTAAAACATGAGTCTTAATGTCCCATTTCCTGGTTTCATAAAGTAGCATTTTACCCAGTTGACCGCCGCCTAAAATTCCTAAGATAAAAGATGATGAGAAATAGTTTTTATCTTCCATTTTGTTTCAAATTAGTAAAGTGATGATAAAAATACGGAATGGTTTCTATGCCTTTTAGGAAATTCCAAATCCCAAAATGCTCATTAGGCGAGTGAATAGCATCACTATCTAAGCCAAATCCCATCAGTATAGTTTTACTGTTAAAAACCTCTTCAAACATGGATACTATAGGGATGCTCCCGCCGCTTCTTAGAGGAACCGGTTGTTTGTTAAATGTATTTTCAAAAGCCTGAGCTGCAGCTTTATATTCTATGCTATCTACCGGTGTAACGTAGCCTTGACCACCATGATGTGGTTTAACTTCTACATCAACTGAATCAGTGGCGATTTTTTCAAAATGATCTTTAAATAATCGGGTGATTTCCTGCCAGTCCTGATCTGGCACCAGACGCATTGATATTTTAGCATGAGCTTCTGCTGGAATAACGGTTTTAGCTCCTTCACCAATGTAGCCTCCCCAAATACCATTGACATCAAGTGTAGGTCTGATAGAATTTCTTTCTGTTGTAGAATAACTGGCTTCACCATGAACATCTTTTATGCCGATGGAGTTTTTATAATCCTCAAGATTAAAAGGGATATTCTTCATCAGTGATTTTTCTTCTGATGATAATGCCTGTACTTTATCATAAAAGCCGGGAATGGTGATATGATTATTTTCATCTTGTAAAGATGAGATCATTTTGGCTAGAATGTTAATAGGATTAGCTACGGCTCCACCATACAAACCGGAATGTAAATCGCGGTTAGGGCCTTTTACCGTTACCTCTACGTAGCTCAAGCCGCGAATACCTGTTGTTATGGTAGGTGTTTCTTTATTAATCATTCCTGTATCTGATATGAGGATAACATCATTAGCTAATTTCTCATGGTTAGATTTGATGAAGTTTTCAAGGTGTTCGCTACCTACTTCTTCTTCGCCTTCAATCATAAACTTCACATTACACGGCAATTGATCAGTTTTTGTTAGATATTCTATGGCTTTAACGTGCATATAGAACTGACCTTTATCATCACAGGCACCACGTGCATAAATAGCACCTTCAGGGTGTCTATCTGTTTTCTTAATTAACGGTTCAAAGGGTGGACTTTCCCATAAATCAATCGGATCAGTTGGTTGTACATCATAGTGGCCGTAAACTAAAACCGTAGGTAAATTTTTATCTTTTGTAATTTCTCCAAAAACAACAGGCAATCCCGGCGTTTCACAAATTTCTACCTCCTGGCAACCGGCTTTTTCAAGGGCTACTTTTACATGATCGGCCGTTTGAAGACATTCTTTTTTATAGCTTGGATCTGCGCTAACTGAAGGAAGCTTTAGCAGATGTATCAATTCTTCAACAAATCGATTTTTGTGCTGTTCAATATATTCAGAAGTTGATAACATAAGGTAATTTTTTAACTGCAAATGTAGCAAATTGTAATCTTTATAATTGTTAGAATTAATGAAATACCTATATTTGCAAAACTATTAGCGGGCGTGGTGGAATTGGTAGACACGCTAGATTTAGGATCTAGTGCTTCACGGCGTGAGAGTTCGAGTCTCTCCGCCCGCACAAATTAAGAAGAGGGAGGCTTGAATTCTCGATTTTTATGTAGAGTCAGATCGAAGTACACGTACTTACGTTAGCGCTTCTCAATTAAGGGAAGCTTTTTTATTGATTATAAGTTATTAATTGTTTCCGCCGATTTAATTACGGGTTAAGTATTAAAATTTGATAATAAAAACTGTTATTTAGTGATTTAAATAAGTTATTTCTCATGTTTTAGCATAAGCGTGAGATTGACTGCCCAGACTTGCGCTTCTGAGTTGGGTAAGTTGATATATTAAATTAGCACGTTATAATCCATACTTTTAGTTTAAGTTGTTTTTTAACTAAAAAGAAAACTATAAATGAGCCACTTATACCAGATAACCAATTGCTTACTTTGTGGCAGTAGTAAAAGTCAAACTGTTTATACTACTAAAACACATATGATGAATGACGATGGCGCCCGATTTCATTTTGAATGTTGCAAAGAGTGCCAGCTCATCTATCTAAATCCGCAGGTTTTAGAAACCCATCTTGCCGATTATTATCCGTCGTATTATTTGCCTTACAGGGGAGCAAAAGCTTGGGGGAAGTTTGCTAAACTAGTAGAGATGAGTCAGCGAAGGATAGATCTTAAACGGGTTAAAATAGCGAGAAAATTTCTTTATAATTCTGATGCAAGGGTTTTAGATGTAGGATGTGGGGACCCTACCTTTTTGCATCATTTATCAAAATTTGGTTACAATTGCACAGGGCTGGACTTTAAATCAGAAGGTTGGGAAGGTTATAGTAATGGTAATGAAAGACTTGATTTAATACAACAAGATGCTATAGATCATCAATCTGAATCAGCTTATGATTTGATCACGATGTGGCATTATTTAGAACACGATTATCATCCGCACCAAACACTAAAACATCTTCACAACCTTTCTCACGCAAACAGCCGTTTGGTTATTGAAGTGCCAGATTATGATTCTATTTCAAGGAAGTTTTTTGGTACTTACTGGGAAGGATTTCACGCACCTCGACACACAGCAATTTATACTTCTGCAACACTTAAAAAAATGTTGAATAGCAGTGGCTGGGAAGTCGAGGAGTCCTTAAAATACGGCACTTTAGATTCTTATTCGCTCTGGTGGATGAGTAAGATGGAGCGCAAAGAAATAGATTGGAGTGCAAGTATGGAGCCGCATTTCTGGGGTTATGTACGTGGTATGATTTCCACGACACCTTTACTTTTATTAAAACCATGGCTGAAAACTGGAGTTCAGCTCGTTACAGCACGTCCTCAAAAGAGCTGATACCGTTTCCTATTCATGTTTTTTATTTTGATTTCAAATTATTAATTACTTCCTGAAAAGTTCTAGGATAATCAATTAAGAATTAAAATTTAATTTTATACTTTCCCTAGATAAGCTTGACATGTTTGAATTTTGGGTTTAAATTATATGTTTTATCAAATTGTAGGCGTCCCTTAATTAGAGTGATTATTATTCTAGTACTTTTTTAAAATTTTCATATATAAAGTTAATAAGTTTAATAGTGCATTGATCGATTTATTATAACCATAATCATGTAGGTATATTCTTGTTTTTTTATCTAACTCGTTTTATTGACTTATAAATATATTTTTATGTCTTAAAAAGATCTGATTCCTTTTAAATTTAAACATTATTTACCCTTATGGGCTATTTCTATAGCATTGGTATATAGGTGTTCTAGACTTATATTGGCTGCTTTGGCTTGTTGCGGTAAGATACTTGCTTCAGTTAAACCTGGACATGTATTGATTTCAATGAAATAAGGCGTGTTGTCTTTCACAATAAATTCAGCGCGGGTCAATCCTTTCAATTTGAGTATTTTAAAAATGCGGAGCGCTTCTTTTTGGATACTATTTTGAATATTTACATCTAAGCTGGCAGGTGTGACTTCCTTTGACTTACCATGGTATTTGGCATCAAAATCAAAAAATTCATTCTCTGATATGATTTCTGTTATAGGGAGTACCATAGGTTTACCTTCATAATTGACAATACCCACAGAAAACTCACGACCATCAATAGCTTCTTCTATAATCAGTTCATCATCTTCTTTATAAGCATGCTCAATAGCAGGGATTAAGGCTTCTTTATCTTTTACTTTACTAATACCAAAACTCGAGCCCGCGCGATTGGCCTTAACAAAGCAAGGCAAACCTACCTTTTCAATAATAGCATTGACATCTATAGGATCACCTTTATCTATCAGAAAATTTTTAGCTGATACTATGTTATAAGGTTTTAATACGCTAATACAATCTCTTTTGTTATAAGTCAATGCGGCCGGGTAGTGGCTGCTGGCGGTTTGGGGAATACCCATATTTTCAAAATAGCCCTGGATTAAACCATTTTCTCCGGGTGAACCGTGTATGGTATTGAAAACTACATCAAAATGAATTTTTTCATGATTTATGATCACGCTAAAATCACTTTTATCAACTAGAATTTTATAGTCCTTATCATCTAACAAATACCATTGATTCATTGTGATAACTATTCTATATAGATTGAAATTTGCATTTTCTAGGGCTTTATAAACCGCATTTCCACTTTTTATAGAAATGTCAAATTCACTGGAATAGCCACCCATAGCTATAGCTACATTTTTTTTCATGATTAAAGTGATTCAATATTCAAAAATAAAGGAATAAACTTATTTTAATCTCTTTAAAAGAAATAATGAAGTTCTGGTTTAAATAAATCTTTATGTTTCCATCGTTTATGCGACCACAGATAATATTCAGGTTTTTCTAAGATTTGGTTTTCAAGCTTTTGAAAATAACTTTTTGTAACATCACCTTCCTGGGTTTTCTTAGGCTGTAAGGCAATGGGTTGTAGTTCTGCTTTGTAATAACCACGGCTTATTTTTTCTATCTTCATATAAACAACAGCTATATCAAGTCTTCTTGCTAATAATTCTGAACCTGTAAAGACAGGCGTTTTCTGTCCCATAAATTCTACCCAATATTTTGCATGTTTCCTTTTAGGTGACTGATCTGCAATCATGCCGTAATTAGCTGATTTATTTTTAAGTTTATTTTCAGCCATTTTTTTAGCGATGTAATTTTTGTCGATTAAATAGGTCTGAAACTTGCTTCTACTTCTTTTTAATAACTTATCGAATGATTTGTTTTTTAGTGATTTATAAACGCCATAACTGGTGTTTTTCATTCCGAAAAAACGCAGAGCTAAAATCCATTCGTAATTGTTATAATGCGCACACATATAGATAACGCTTTTCCCTTTATTTTCTAATTTAGTTATTACATCTGGGTTTGTGATCTTAAATCTATTAACTAACTCTTTTTTAGATATTGAATACGTTTTGATGGTTTCAAAAATCAAATCACAAAAATGCTTGTAAAACCTCTTTTCGATTTCTATTCTTTCATCTTTAGATTTTTCAGGGAAAGCTATTTGAATATTGTTTTTTACAACATTTCTTCTGTAACCAATAAGTTTATATATAATTAAATAGAATACATCAGACAGCACGTATAATACTTTAAATGGCAGCTTAGATATTAAAAAAATGAATGGATATGAAATAATAAAAAGCAATCTTTGCATTAACTGAATATTTTTCCAAAGATATGCTATATTTGAATTTTTAGTATATTCTGCCATGCCTGAAACTCCTGTTGTAACTTTTGTAATAATTGCCGTCAATTCTATAATTTCATTTAAGGGATTTAATGATGATGCCTTTTTTGACAAATATAAATTCAATATCAATGCAATACATCGTGGTAATAAATTGATAATATTATCATCAGGATTTCTTCACATTGATATTGCCCATCTTGCGGTAAATATGATAACGCTCTATTTTTTCGCCCCTATTGTGGTCGACTTTCTTGGGGTAACTGGTTTTCTCGGCGTATATTTTATTAGTTTGCTGGTTGGTAATATATTTTCCTATTACTTTCATAAAAGCGAATCTTACTACACAGCTGTTGGGGCAAGTGGAGCTGTGGTAGGCATACTTTATTCGGCTATTTTACTCAGACCCGATATGATGTTAGGTCTCTTTTTTATATTACCTATACCAGCCTATATTTTCGGTATTGGATATCTGTTGTACTCAATCTATGCTATGAAAAAACGACAAGATAATATAGGTCATGATGCACATTTTGGAGGTGCTATGGGTGGTTATTTCTTAACATTGATATTAGCTCCAAACCTAATCACCGAAAATACTCTTATGGTAGTTTTACTTTTCTTGCCCATTGTTTTGTTGTTTATTTTACAAAAAACAGGTAAGCTTTAGCTGTCACCTAATAATGCTTCAACCTTATCTCTCAAAGCTTTACCACGAAGATTTTTAGCTATAATTTTACCTTTTTCATCTATTAAAAAAGTTCTTGGGATAGACTTTACATTATACTTTTGAGCGATAGGCTCTTGCCATGCTTGCAGATGACTGATATGATACCATTCTAATTGATCATCTTTAATAGCTTTTTTCCATTTAGCCTTGCTTTTATCCAAGGAAACACCAATTATATTGAAACCCTTACCATGATACTCATTATAAAGTTTCACAACATTAGGATTTTCTATACGGCAAGGCTTACACCATGATGCCCAAAAATCTATCAATGTTATTTTGCCCATGGCGTCTTTAAGCGAAACAACTTCGCCATCAGGATTAGGCGCTGAAAAAACCGGTGCCACTTCACCAACATCTGTTTTTGATGTTTTTTCTAGCCGCTCGTTTAATTTTTTACCTATAGGGTTATCTTGAATATTTGGCGAAAGTTTTTCATAGAGTTTTTTGCCTTCACTACTTGTGATTTTTTGCTGTTTGAACATATCTGATAAAATCATCAATGCTGGAAGAGACTCCCCATTCTCATTAATTATTTTTTTTTGCTGTTCTACATATTTATCATTTATGGCATCTTGCTTTTTTCTAATTTCTTTAGCCTTTTCTCTTTGCTTTTTCATCCTGGCCAATCTGTATTCACCCTGTAATGCTTTCATTTTCTCACCGGTGTTACCTATTGATGCTAAATAATCTTGCAATATGGCATTATTCTTACCTGATGATACTTTAGAACTCCTGATACTATCTCTATATATATTAGCTTTAACATCTTGATTTTCATTTATAAAAACCAATGTTCCTTTAACACCATCTATTTTAAGCCAATTAAGTTTCTGGTCGTTTACTTGAGGTAATGAAAAACTAATTTTTTCATTTTTTGTATAAACAGTATCAGTAGGTTTTATAGAACCTTCTTTAGATGTACTGTAGATGACAACCTGCGTGCTATCTGCTACATCTTTTATAATACCACTAAATTGATTAGCCATACTGTTGTTATTCTGGCAAGCTGATAAAGTAACCGTTAGAATAAAAAAGATAACGTATTTTAACATATTTGTAAATTTTCTACAAATGTAATCATCGTTAAAGGAATTATCAATTTAATGCTATAACTTTGTGATTATAGTAAGTAAAATGTTGACTTTACGACTTAAATTAGAACAATTTATATATTTTGGATTTAAAAAATACAGATCATTTTCCATTTAAAATTAAGCTTAGTTTTGCTAAGATATTCAATCAATTAGAAGATCGATACAAAAATGAGCAAAAGGACTATGTTAAAAATTACTTGAACGAACTACTTAAACTTGCTCATCAATATCCGGAATTAAGACATGGTATAGAATATAAACAAGCCTTAAATGAATATAAAGAACCTATAGATAGTCTTTTAGATGATTTGTTCCCAAGTTCCCTGACTGGAAATGAAATAAAGGCCGCCTGTATTCCATTTATAAATGCGATCTTTAAAAGTACAGATCGCTTTAAAAGGGTGATGAATCAAAATGAAGATGGTTTTCAATTTGATTTTTTCAATATCACATTAAAAGATGCCTATATACAGGCTTGCGCTTTAATACTTAACACCTATTACAATTATCATATAGATTTTACCAGACCACTTTATTATGAAAGTAAAGATGAAGATGGTAAAATACATACTTATAGAATATTTATCAATGCAGACCTGGCGAGCTTTTATCCCACAGATAAAGCACCTGATATAACAGATGAAGACGTTAATGACCTGCTTAATGATGCTAATAACTTAGATAAATGGAAAGCCCTGTTTCCTCCATATTCATGGGAAATCAAAGGCTTTACATTACTTAATCTTACGGATGTCACAAAAGATGAACAGCGTAACCAACTTAAAAATCTTTTAATAAACAGCAATTTAGGAAATGATAACCAGCTTAATGAGAAAATGACTTCCGTCATGCAACAAATATTTGGCTTAGAAGACCTAAGATTTGGTTTTACCATTTATGATAGTGAAAACAATCACTTTAAATCTATGGATTTAACTCAGGTTAAAAGCTATATTTTAGGTGATATGCTTAATAAAAATTGTAAAGATGCAGTATGTGAGGGCACTTTAAACGCTTTACTTAAAAATGATGAATACTTTAGTATACCAGACGTAGATAAATATGCTGAGCATAATGAGCATAATCTTTTAGCTAAGAACTTATTAGATAAAAATATAAAATCTTGTATTCTAGCTCCAGTTGCCAGAAAAGGGAAGCTATTAGGTGTACTTGAACTAGTATCAGGTAAAAAAAATGAGCTTAATGGTATCAATGCCAAAAAGATAGATGATATCTTGCCGTTTATCTACACAGGAGCAGAACGAAATCTTACAGATTATCACAATTATATAAAAGCTGTTATTCAGAGTGAATGCACTGCTATACATCCAAGTGTAACCTGGCGATTTGAGGAAGAGGCTGTTAAGTATATTCATCATCAAAATACAGGTGAAACGGCTCAATTTGATGATATTGTCTTTGAAAATGTTCATCCTTTATTTGGTCAGATAGATATTGTATCATCTACAAAAAGGAGAAATGAGGCTATTAAAGAAGATTTTATTTATCAACTCAATGATTTGCGGGATTTGATCAAAGCAATAATCAAAGTTGAAGATTCGCTTATTTTAGATCAATATTTATATCAAATAGAATCTTATCAGGAAGAACTCAAAGAGAATAGATTAACGCGTCATTTAGAAAATCAAATCACAAATTTTCTTACAGAAGAAATCAATGCTTTGCTGGTTGATCAACTAGAAAATCCATCGCAGTTAAAATCTTCTATACAAGAATATCAATCGCATATAGATCCCACTACAGGACTAAGACATAACGCGCAGGAAGATTACACACAATCTGTTCAGAAGATAAATGAACTTATGGCTTGTTTTATTGATGATAAACAACATCAGGCACAACAGTTATTTCCCCACTATTATGAGCGTTTTAAAACCGATGGTGTAGAACATACCATATATATAGGTCAATCTATATCTAAACATAAAAAATACACCTCTTTTGCTTTAAAAAATATTCGCATTTGGCAATTACAAACTATATGTGAGATGGAACGTTTCTTTTATGAGAAGCAGAAAGATTTGCCCGTGGATTTAACCGCCGCTTCTTTAATACTCGTGTTTAATCAAACTCTATCTATAAGATATAGAATGGATGAGAAGCAATTTGATGTTGATGGCGCTTACAATGCCAGTTATGAGGTAATTAAAAAACGAATAGATAAAGCTTTTATAAAAGATAGAAACGAGCGATTAACTAAATCAGGTAAAATAGCCATTGTCTATACACAAAAACGCGACAAAAACGAGTATCTTAAGTATATAGAATACCTCCAGAAAAAGGAATTACTACATCAGGAAATAGAAGACGTAGAACTTGAAGAGTTACAGGGTGTAAGCGGTTTATACGCATTACGTGTAGACGTTAACTATGATAAACCTCAACTTGAGTTAAACAAAGATGAGCTAGCTCATATTAGAAAAAGCCACTAAAAAACTGATGACTGATATGATTATTCCTACGACAAAAACGGTATAGGTTAACCTTAAAAGTTTATATTTTCTAGCCAGAACAACACCAAGGGAATAAAGATCTCGTGTTAATGATTCATAAACATAATCTTTATCATCTATAATTTGTTCTATGCCCCATTTATAATTTTCAAAGTTCATTTTGTGAAAATTGCCAAAGAACAAAATGTTAACCTCTCTTTTTCTTACCTGTTCTTTAGTAAACTTACCTGATGTCATTTGAGGTCTTGTAGACATGATGGACATAATAATGGAAACCACACTAAAAACCACTAAAATCAATGACGGTATCATCAAATGTTGATTTGATGGATTGTCTAATTTTGGGATTATATTAGATAATGCTAAAGAAATGATTATCGCATTTACAGATAACAATATATTAGCTTTGGTATCAGCTATTTCGCTAAGATTGATATGATTCCTTAATGTTACACGAAATAGTGTTTGAATACTTCTTTCCGGATTATCGTTTTTAAAATCCGCTTTAAATTTAGCTTTCTTTTTTTCTTTATCTAATTTTTTTTCCTGTTTTTTTTTCTTTTGCAAAAGATCAGATAGATTTTCCTGCTTTTTAGATTGCCAATGCTGTCTGGCGTAACTGGTATAAAAACGATGCCTATTAGCTAACATTTGAATATTAACATCTATCCATTCTTCAGGCGAATAATCTTTTATGTGCATTAATTTCCATTCCTGACGCAGTAATTCAGAAGTTGATTCAAAGTCATCTGCCGCTAGGTGAGAGGCATCTGCATCTCTGATAACTTTTTGAGGTAATGTTTCAGGCTCATGCTTTATGCGCGTAGCATCAATACATTTATTAACCTTATTGATCAAATCCTGATCTACGCTTTGAGATTTAAGAAATGCTGAGGCATATTTTTGACTGGATAACTCGTGATTATCGCAACCATCTATGTAGCCTACATCGTGAAACCAGGCTGCGATTAAAACAATATTGATTTGCTCATTGGTTAATGTGGAATGCGCTATGATTTCTTCAACTGATTCTACCACGCGCTCAGTATGGTTGATATTATGATAGACAAATTCTACAGGTAATTTGTTGTTCAGTAAATCAATTGCTTGCTTTCTAGCTGCCTTTATTAATTCAGATGCTTTATTTTCATTCATATATGATGAAGTCATTAATTATAAAATTAATATTTTTTATCTAAAATCTTAGGTTTATCTATAGTCGTTTGCATCAATTGATGTTTACAAGCTTTATAAGCCAATTAATCAAATAAAACTACTCTTCAAAAATAAAGGTCGTAGATAACAAATCCTCTGAATGGGGTCCTATAAATAGATTGAATTTACCCGGTTCGGCATCCCAAACCTGATTTGCCGTATAAAAGGCAATATCATCTTCAGAAATTTTAAATGATACCGTACGTGTTTCTCCTGGTGATAATTCTATTTTTTTAAAACCTTTTAATTCTAAAACAGGCCGTGTAACACTGGCTACCAGATCTCTTAAATATAATTGTACAATTTCTTCACCCTTTCTACTGCCAGTATTAGAAACATCTATTTTAGCAATTATACTATCACCCGTACTAAATTTATCTTTATTTAAACGCAGATTGTCATACTCATATTCAGTGTAACTCAAGCCATATCCAAATGGGAAAACGGCTTCACTGCTACTGTCGTTATAATGTGAAAATATAACCTCATTCTCGTTAGCCGATGGCCTACCGGTGTTTTTATGATTATAATAAAAAGGCTCCTGGCCTGAATCTGCAGGGAATGAAACGGGTAATTTCCCTGATGGGTTGTAACGACCCAGTAAAACATCAGCTATAGCATCACCTGCTTTAGATCCTAAATGCCAGGCCTCTATTATTGCCGGGATATGCTCTGCTGACCAGCTAATATCCATTGGTCTCCCATTCATCAAGACCATAATGATGTTAGGATTAGCTATATAAACCGATTTGATCAATTTTTTTTGCAGTCCCGGTAGACTAATGTCAGATTGACTTCTTCCTTCTCCAGATTGGTAGGCATTTTCTCCTACAACCATAATGACTAAATCTTTTTGTTTAGCTAAAGCCACTGCTTCTTTAATTTTAGAATCATCAGTTGTATTAATATCAAGAGGCGTCATAAAAGATTCACCGCCTTTTACAAAATCTACACCTTTATGATAACTTAATTTTGATTTTGATGACAGTTTATTTCTTAGTCCCTCTAGTAGCGATACAGCAGAATTGCTTTCTACACGAGCTCTCCAATTACCAAGAGGCGAATTTTTATCATCAGCTAAAGGACCAATTAAAGCAATTGATTTATCCTCATTTGATATGGGTAAAAGACCGTTGTTATTTTTTAACAATACGATAGATTTTAATGCAGCTTCATGCGCTAACTCAAGGTGATCAGACGTTAAAATATCCGTTTGTTCTCTTTTAGGATCACAATATTTATAAGGATCATCAAATAAACCCAATTTAAATTTTAACATTAAAATTCTGCTAACTGCATCATTAATTCTTGATTCTGAAACATCTTCATCTTTAACCAAATTAACAAGATGCTCAGCATAAGCGTTACTTTCCATGTCCATATCATTTCCGGCATTTACCGCAATCTTAGCGGCGTCTGCTTCGTCTTTAGCTACACCATGTACTTCTAATTCACCTATTGAATCCCAATCTGAGACAATAAAGCCATCAAACCCCCATTCTTTTTTTAATATTTTAGTTTGTAATTGATGGCTTGCAGTAGCCGGGACGCCATCCATATCACTAAAAGAATTCATAAATGTCGCCACACCATTTTCAGCCAAAGCTTTAAAGGGCGGTAAAACTACATTATGCAATTGATTGTTACCCAGGTTAACAGAATTGTACTCTCTGCCTCCTATAACAAACCCGTATCCTGCATAATGTTTAGCACAAGCAGCCATTGTGCTTTGGTTAGATAGGTCAGCTCCCTGATAACCTCTTACTTTAGATAAGGCGACCTGAGTATTTAAAAATGGATCTTCACCTGCGCTTTCCATAATTCTCCCCCATCTGGCATCTTGAGAAATATCTACCATAGGAGCAAACGTCCAGTTTATACCAGATGCTGTGGCTTCTTTAGTCGCCACTTGAGCTGTTTGTTCCATCAATTCTAAATCCCAGCTGGCCGCTTCTGCCAGAGGTACAGGAAACATTGTTTTATAACCATG
>JAVLBJ010000107.1:0-3973 GCA_031581455.1 Psychroflexus sp.
TAGACCTTGGTCTTGGAATCTGTGCGGAGGCCGATGCTCTTGATCGCTTCCTGATCGGCCATCAGCAGCCAGGCATCGGTATCCGTGTAGTGCGTTTTGAGCTGGTCGCCGATCTTTTGGTAGAAATGTTCGGCGGGAATCGGCATACGTTCGCCGTAGGGCGGATTGCTGACCAGATGTAAATGAAAATCGCCATCCTTCTCACTGCTAAAGAAATCCTGTTCTTCCACGCTGATAAAATCCTCTAAGTTGGCCGATTTGATATTCGTCCGGGCGTTTTCCACCGATCGCGGGTCGATATCATAGCCTTTGATATGAAAATGAAAATCTTTCATCTTCTTAAGCACGCTCTTTTGGATGACTTCAAAAAGATCGGCATCCCAATCCGGCCAGTTCATGAAATTGAACTGTTCCCGGTTCAAATTAGGCGCGATGTTACAGGCGATCATCGCCGCTTCGATCAGAAATGTGCCACTGCCGCACATCGGATCGAGGAAGCGCGATTGACCGTGCCAATCCGACTGGAGCAAACAACTGGCCGCTAATACCTCGTTAAGCGGAGCAATGCCGGTTTGTTGCCGGTAGCCACGTTTGAAAAGCGGGTCGCCGGAAGAGTTGAAAGATACGTGGCAGATGTCTTTATTGATATGGATATCGATCTGCAGGTCAGGGTTCTTTAGTTCGATGGACGGCCGTTTGCCGAACTTTTCCCGCATACGGTCAACGATGGCATCCTTCACCTTGTAGACCACATATTTAGAATGCGAAAAATGATCGGAATGCACGGATGAGCTGATGGCGATCGTCCCATCCGAAGCGATATGATCTTCCCAGCGGATGCGTTTGATACCTTGATACAAGGCTTCCTCATCCTTAGCCTGGAACTCCTGGAACGGCACCAACAGCGCGATGGCGGAGCGCAGCATCAAGTTGGCCTTGTACATGAAACCCAGGTCGCCCACGAAGGAGACGGATCGGTGTCCTTTTTTGATGTCCATACCGCCGAGCTCTCGCAGCTCTTTTTCTAACACATCTTCAAAGCCATAGAGACATTTGGCCAGCATTTCAAAATTATTTTCTCGCATAGGATATTCTTTCTGCGGCAAAAATAGCGTAATTTTGAACGCTATGGAGCAATTGGATCAACATTGGTATGCTGATTGGTTTGACACGCCATATTATCACATCTTATATAAGAACCGCGATCATTCAGAAGCCAGGAAGTTCATCAAGAACCTGGCGGACCATTTGCGTTTACCGGAAGATGCCGAAGTGCTGGACATCGCTTGTGGCCGCGGTCGGCATTCGGTCTATTTGAACAAGCTCGGTTTTAAGGTGACCGGGATCGATCTGTCCCGCAATAATATAGCATTTGCTCGCCAATTTGAGAATGATCGGCTGGAATTCAAAGTGCACGACATGTGTCAGCCGATGCCCAAAGCTTATGATGCCGTGTTCAATCTGTTCACCAGTTTCGGCTATTTCGATACCGATGAAGAGAATCAAAAGGCCATTCAAGCGATGAAAGCCGATATGAAAACGGGCGCTTGCGGTGTGATCGATTTTATGAACTGTCAGCGGGAAATACAGCATTTAAGACCCTATAAAGAGATAGAAGTTGATGATATCTTGTTCAAGATCGATAAATGGCATGATGAACACTATATCTATAAAAAAATAAATTTTGTGGATGAAAGTGGCGAACATACCTTTGTTGAACGCGTGAAGATCCTGGGTCTTGATGATTTCAAGCGATTTTTTAAGACAGCAGACCTGGAACTGACCGCTGTTTTTGGCGACTATGATCTAACGGATTTTGATGCAAATGCCTCAAAACGATTGATACTATTGTTTAGAAGATGATCTATTTATTACCATTCTTAGCGGTTTTGATCGGCGCTGCTTTGGCATTCACCTTAGCTAAGAAAATGAACTATTTACCGCTATTGCTGTCGTTTAGCGGTGCCTTCCTTCTCGCGATCACCGTGGTGAACATCATCCCAAAGATCTATCGGCCGGATAGTGGGCGCATCGGTATTTTCATATTGATCGGTATCCTGCTTCAGCTCATCTTAGAATACTTGTCCGGTGGCGCAGAACACGGGCATTTACATCATCAAAAATCCAATAGATTTCCCTGGTTGTTGTTCATCAGCATATCCGTTCATGCTTTATTAGAAGGATTTCCACTGCATTTGGATGAGCATTTATTAGTAGCCATCATGGTCCATAAAGTTCCCATCGGACTTATTTTGACCAGTTTTTTACTGAAAGTTGATTTCAAACCGATACGGATCCTGCCGATCATTGGCCTTTTTGCCCTGATGACGCCATTGGGCAGTTTTCTGGAAGAGCGCATTGCTGTTTCAGCCGATACCGCTCAATATATCACCGCCGTCGCCATAGGTGTGTTCTTACACGTATCGACCACTATTTTATTTGAAACTTCCCGAGACCACAGGTTCAATTTATCTAAGTTCCTGATGATCATCTTAGGATTTGGACTTGCTTTGATCACCTGATGTTATGAAAATAGACCTGGCGATCATTTATGAGGATAATCATCTACTCGTGGTCAATAAACCGCCGGGAATGCTCGTTCAGGGTGATCATACCGGCGATATTTCCCTGGTCGATGCAGCTAAACAGTTCATCAAAGTAAGGGATGAAAAGCCCGGAAACGTATATATCGGTCTGCCACATCGGTTGGATAGACCAACGAGTGGCATCGTTGTGCTGACCAAGACGTCAAAAGCGCTTTCCCGATTGAACAAGCAGTTTTCAGAACGTCAACCTGAAAAGATCTATTGGGCGATCGTTAAAAAGCCTTTGGAAAAGCAAAGTGGAACTTTGACTCATTTTTTGAAGAAAAATCAAAAAAAGAATAAATCATTTGCTCATAATAAAGATACAAAAGAGGCTAAAAAAGCCATTCTTCATTATAAGAAAATAGCCGAACTCCAGAATTACGTAGGTTTAGAAATCGATTTAGAAACCGGCAGACATCACCAAATCAGATGTCAATTAGCTCAATTAGGTAAACCGATCAAAGGCGATCTGAAATACGGATCTCCGCGCTCAAATCCAGACGGCAGCATCCATTTACACGCCAGGAGCATAAGTTTCCTCCATCCGGTGAAGAAAGAAAAGATGAATTTTCTGGCAGCTGTACCTGATGATATTTTGTGGAAGGAAATGGAGCGATCGGTGGAGAAAAATAAATAGAAATGTCAGTTATGAACACAAACTTTAGCATCTACCGTAAGCTCTAATAAATTCGTCATAGAGCGAAGAACGACTTTCTGTGGCTGTTGACCAAAATGATCACAAAAATAAAGGGTTGCCTAAAAATCATTAATTTTGATTGATAAGAAAAAATATTTAAAATGAACACGACCGATCAAATAAAAACCAACCTTATATCGAGGATCAAAGCTATTAATGACATAGACGTCCTTAAAGCCTTACAATTATATTTTGAAAACACTGAACAAGAACCCTATCAGCTTAGTGCTGAACAGAAAAACGCTTTAGCGGAGGGAGAAGATCAAATAAAAAGAGGTGAGTGTTCAAGTCACGAATCCGTTATGCAGGAAATGAGAGAATGGCTGTCAAAAAAATAATTTGGTCAAATCTGGCCAGGTCGCAATTCCAGGATATTCTTGAATTCTATATTCATAGGAATCAATCTGCTGAGTATAGTTTTAAATTAATTGATCAAACTGAAGACCTGATCAATACCTTATCTAAAAGTGAGTTTATAGGCCGAAAAACTTCAAATAATAGAACCCGTGTAATGCCTATGGAATCATTTCTGATCTTTTATGAAGTAAAAGCAGATTCAATAGAGATCATTTCATTTAAATCTTTATGGGCTTATTGACTTAGGCACTTAACCAATACTTTTAATATATTGATTCATAATGTTTTATGTGTTTATTTTAGTAAAATCGTAAAGCTTTGCGTTCTTTGC
>JAVLBJ010000022.1:0-19502 GCA_031581455.1 Psychroflexus sp.
TGGTTAATTATGGCAGAAGGTGATGCTCCAGATCCTTTTAATGCTATTGATTCCGGGTCTGTTAATAATGGAGTATTTACTGTTTCAGTAAATGGGCTTTCACCAGACACAAATTACGATGCCTACGTCAGAAGTAATTGTGGTGGTGGTGATATTAGTTCTTGGACTTCCGCTACTAGTTTTTCAACAGATATAGCTACAAATGTTGTTTCTCCAGGCAATATAGAGAGTGAAGCTTACTGTTATAATGATAGTGAATTCAAAGAATGGTTGTTTGAATCTTCAGATGGTTCACCTTTACAGATAGAATTTTTACAAGGATCTGTTGAAGTTAATACTTTCTCTGGAGGAACTTATGATGACTTAATCATCTATGATGGTCAAGACGATACAGGAACCATATTATTTGATTCTGATGCAGATGATGCAACTGCTGCTGACCTAACCGGTCTTACCTTAACAGCAAATTCAGGGTTTATGTATATTACGCTTGATTCTGACGGATCTAATTCTTGTGACAGTGGATCTCAAACAGAAATCCAATTTGAGGTGAGTATACCGCAGTTTGCATCAGTACAGGTAATTCATAACTCAGCCGATCCTGCTGCAAATCTGGTAGATGTTTATTTAAATGGCGTCTTATTGCTAGACGATTTTGAATTCAGAACAGCAACGCCTTTTGTTGATGTTCCTGCAGGAACTCCGATAGATATAGATATTGCACCAGGAACAAGTACAGATGTATCAGAAAGTATATTCAATTTGAATACCACTTTAGCAGCTGATGAAACTTATGTTGTTGTTGCCAACGGTGTATTGGACCCTGCTCAATTTGATAGTTCAGTTAATACAATAGATTTTAATCTTGATGTATTTGCAGGAGCTCAACAAGCTTCGACTAATGCAGGTGAAACAAGTTTATTAATAAACCACGGATCACCTGACGCACCAATGGTTGATGTTGTTGAAACAACGCTTCCACCATCTACTTTAGCAGATAACATGTCTTATCCTGAATTTCAGGGTTATGTAGATGTTCCAACTGCAGACTATGTCCTTAATGTTGAAACGGCTGATAACGCTACTGTAGTAGCCACTTATGAAGCCCCTTTACAAACGCTTGGCTTAGGAGATCAAGCTATAAGCGTACTAGCAAGTGGTTTCTTAGACCCTGCAGCAAACCAAAACGGCGCAGCATTTGGTCTATGGGTAGCACTACCGGCAGGTGGGGATCTGGTTCCATTACCGGAAGTTCAGGAAACTGCAGAAGTACAAATCATCCATAATGCTGCCGATCCAGCTGCGGAATTCGTGGACATCTACTTAGATGGTACGTTAGTAGCGGATGACTTTGAGTTCAGAACAGCATCTCAGTTCTTAGAAGTTCCGGCCGAGCAAGCGATCGATATCGACGTCGCTCCACAAGGTAGTTCTGATGTAAGTGAAAGTATCTTTAACTTGAATACAACGCTTACGGCTGATGAAACTTATGTTGTTGTTGCCAACGGTGTATTGGACCCTGCTCAATTTGATAGTTCAGTTAATACAATAGATTTTAATCTTGATGTATTTGCAGGAGCTCAACAAGCTTCGACTAATGCAGGTGAAACAAGTTTATTAATAAACCACGGATCACCTGACGCACCAATGGTTGATGTTGTTGAAACAACGCTTCCACCATCTACTTTAGCAGATAACATGTCTTATCCTGAATTTCAGGGTTATGTAGATGTTCCAACTGCAGACTATGTCCTTAATGTTGAAACGGCTGATAACGCTACTGTAGTAGCCACTTATGAAGCCCCTTTACAAACGCTTGGCTTAGGAGATCAAGCTATAAGCGTACTAGCAAGTGGTTTCTTAGACCCTGCAGCAAACCAAAACGGCGCAGCATTTGGATTATGGGTAGCACTACCGGCAGGTGGACCTTTAGTAGAGTTACCATTTGTTGAGCCCGAACCAGCAGCACCTGCACCAGATCCAACAGAAGATTCGGAAGATGTTATTAGCATGTTTAGTGGTGTATATACTGATGTACCAGTTGATACATGGTTAACGTCATGGTCTTCTGCGCAATTAGCTGATATTCAAATACAAGGCAATGATACTAAGTTATATACTGATTTAGACTTTGCTGGTGCTGAGACGGTAGCAAACCCAATTGACGCATCTGGAATGGATTTCTTCCATATTGATGTTTGGTCGCCTAACGCAACTACATTTAGAGTGAAGTTAGTAGACCTTGGCGGTGCAGCGGTTGAAGGTGAATTAGCCTTTGACATTGCTCAAGAACAATGGGTGAGTTTACAAATTCCTTTAGATGACTTTGCAGATCCTAACCTTGTGACTGATCCTAACAATTTATTGACGGTTAGAAACTCTATACAGCAAGTGATCATATCTGGATTACCGGCAGGTGCTGTGACTGCTTATGTAGATAATGTTTACTTTAGCACTGATGATATTTCAACTACTCAGTTTAATGATGATAACTTCAACTTCTACCCTAACCCGGTAGTTAACACCCTAAATCTTAATACGAGCGGTGTGGTTGAAAACATTAAACTGTATAATGTGTTAGGTCAGGAAATCATGGATGTTAATCCTGAAGTACAAAGCCCACAAATTGAAATGGGTGAATTACAATCAGGAGCTTATATGATGAAAGTAACCATAGATGGTGCCTCACAATCTTTTAGAGTCATCAAAAAATAGCTATAAAATTTAGCTGAAAATATAAATCCCGAAGTTTAAGCTTCGGGATTTTTTATTGTCATAGCTGCAACTTAATAAAGAAATCGTTAAATTTGAAAAATTTAAAATTTATAGTTATGAATAAAACAATTTTACTTTTAGCTTTTGTTTTTTCCATATTTTTTATGGGAAATGCTCAAAGTCCGGAAATTGGTATCGTAGGACCTGCAGCAAATGGATGGCCAGATGCATCAAATCCAACACCGGATATCATGCTCAACAATAATGGTGATGGCACTTACTCTATTAACGCACTAACGCTTACCACTGGTCCGGCAAAGTTTAGAGAAAATCAGGCTTGGAATGTAAGTCATGGTGGTGATCAATTTCCATCCGGACCGGTAACGAATGGAGACATTCCCGTTCAAGCCGGAGTATATGATATCGTCTTGGATTTAAATAATAACACCTACACCTTTACAGATGTAGGCTCTTTTACTGAAATAGAACTTAGTGGTTCAGCTGTGGTCGGTTCTAATCCACAAATGGCAACAGTGGATGGGGAAAGTTATGAATTGACCGTAACAGAATTTCAAGATGGCGATTTGGTCTTTCAGGAAGTAGGAACCTCAAACACCTTCGGGGCAGCTTCTTTCCCAAGTGGAACAGCAACCGCCGGCGGTGCTAACATCCCGGCAACAGCCGGATTTTATGAGGTTACATTTAATTTGAACACGGGTAATTACAGCTTTAATATACCAGATGTGGGGCTGGTAGGTCCTGGGATTTCTCAATGGCCTGATGGTAATAATGCAACACCGGATGTATTGATGAATAGTACTGATGGTAATATCTATACATTATCCAATCAAAACCTTTTAGATGGCGAAGTAAAGTTTAGACAAAACCAGAGCTGGGATCTAAACTGGGGAAGCACAGATTTTCCATCCGGTTCTTTAGTACCTGGAGGACCTGATAATATACCTGCTACAGCAGGAACTTATGATATTACATTTAACAGGAGTGCGCTCACTTTTGAATTTGAACAAGTAACCAATGCTAGTGGAACTGCATTGATCACAGGTTATATAGATTCCACTTGTAGCGGTGCAAATGGTAGAACGGTCGAGATTTATGTAGATGGAACCGTTGATTTTTCATCTGGTTGGACCTTACAACGTCAGGCTAATGGTGGAGGATTTACGACTGATATCGATATAAGCGGACTAGGGTCAGTAACAGATTCATTTGTCTATGTCACAAACGACGCTGCAACTTTAGATGCTGAATTTTCAATTAATACGAATGTAATAGAAAATGGCAGTATTTCAAGCAACGGCGATGACGCATTTCAATTATCAGATGATGCTGATAACCTGATAGATCGTTTTGGTGAAGATGGTGTAGATGGAACAGGTACGGCCTGGGAACATGAAAATACCTATGTTTACAGAAATGACGGTTCTATGCCTAACAATGGTTCATTTGATGCCTCAAATTGGACCTTTGGCGCTTTAGACCTTTTAAACAACGAAGGGAGCTGTAATGGAGGTAATCCATTTTCTGATACTGTCCCATTCGGAAGTTTTTCTATGAATGCCAGTAGCACAGCTCAAGTACAGATTATTCACAACGCTGCCGATCCGGCTGCTCAATTTGTTGATGTTTATTTAGATGGTAATCTGATTGCTGATGACTTTGAGTTTAGAAATGCTACAACTTTCTTAGACGTACCGGCTGAAACACCGATTGATATAGATGTTGCGCCTGAGAACAGTACTGATGTTAGTGAAAGCATCTATAACTTAAATACAACGCTTACGGCTGACGAAACATACATTGCCGTCGCTAACGGCGTAATTGATCCAACGCAGTTTGATGCATCTGTCAATACAATCGATTTTAATCTTGACGTATTTGCAGGAGCCCAACAAGCTTCTACTAACGCTGGTGAGACAAGTGTTCTTGTCCATCACGGTTCGACTGATGCGGCTACTGTTGATGTAGTCAATAATGCTGATCAAAGTGTCTTAGTAGATGATATATCCTATACGGAGTTTGATGGTTATTTAGACCTACCTAACCAGGACTATACGATCAATGTAGAAGCATCGGATAATTCAGCTATAGTTCAAAGTTATGAAGCTAACCTTCAAACTTTAGGATTAGCTGATGCTGCGGTAACGGTTGTCGCAAGTGGTTTCTTAGATGCCACAGCTAATCAAAACGGACCCGCATTTGGTCTATGGGTAGCATTACCTGCTGGTGGACCTTTAGTAGAACTTCCTCTGGCGACTATAGGAACTGATGAATTTGCTGATAATAATTTCAACTATTATCCAAATCCTGTTGAACAAAGATTGAACCTCAATACCAACGACTTAGTTGAGGATGTTACCATGTATAATGTGCTAGGTAAGGAAGTACTTGATGTTCAACCGGAACAAAAAAGTCCGCAGATCAACATGAGCGGTCTTCAATCAGGAGCTTACATGATGAAAGTAACCATAGATGGTGTCACACAATCTTTTAGAGTCATCAAAAAATAGCTATTAAATTTAGCTGAAAATATAAATCCCGAAGTTTAAGCTTCGGGATTTTTTTATTTTTACAGCGTGGATATTACTTTTTCAATTATCGTTCCGGTGTATAATCGACCAAAAGAGGTCGATGAACTTCTAAATAGTTTTGATAAGGTTGAAAACCCCACTGATTATGAAATAATAATTATTGAGGATGGATCTTTAGATACATGTAAACATGTAGTTGATCAATATCAGAAACTGCCAATAAGTTATGTTTATCAAAACAATGCCGGACCCGGAATGGCAAGAAATCACGGTGCGCAACATGCTAAATATAACTATTTGATATTTTTAGACAGCGATGTCATTTTGCCCCAAAAATATCTTGTGAATGTTTATCAATATCTTATCGCTAATCATTTAGACTGTTTTGGCGGACCAGATCAGGATCATGCAGAGTTTTCTAATATACAAAAAGCGGTAGATTATGCTATGACCTCTTTTTTTACAACCGGAGGAATTAGAGGTAACACAAAATCAACAAAAAAATATGAACCTAGAAGCTTTAATCTAGGTATTAAAAAAGAACTTTTTTTAAAAATAAAAGGGTTTAAACATATTCACCCTGGAGAAGACCCGGAAATGATTATAAGACTAAAGAAGGAAACCAATGCTAAAATAGGTTTTATACCAGACGCAAAAGTAATTCATAAGAGAAGAATATCGTTAAAGAAATTTAGTCTTCAATTATATAAGTTTGGATTAGTTAGACCTATCATTACGCAATGGCACCCAAACTATGACCATATAACGTTTTATTTCCCCTTGTTGTTTAGCTTAGGTTTGATAGGTAGTCTATTGTTTACTTTGTTTAAAATTTACGACTTTATTTATATCTATATTCTATATTCTGCGATAATTTTTACAGATGCTTTAATTATAAAAAAGAGTTTAAACGTTGCTGCCATGAGTTTTATAACTACCTATGTACAATTTATAAGTTACAGCTACGGTTTTGCCATTTCATTTATTAACTTTAGACTTTTAAACAAAAAACCAGAGAAGACAATACCCAAACTATTTTTTAATAAATGACATCATTACAAAAGGTAAAAAAATATATAAGCCGGAAAAATGCCCGGACATTTTTTAGTCTATTGCTTATCACGACTGGAATTTGGCTTATATTACAGCTATCTAAGACATACAAAACAGATGCTCAGGTAACACTGAATATTGTAGATATTCCAATGGAGAAATTATTAGAAAGTGAAAGACTTAAGCTTTCTTATCAAATAGAAGCATCCGGTTTTAAATTATTTTGGTTAGGTTTTAAATCTAATAATATTGAAATTGAGTTAGAAAATTTTAATCAAAAACTAAATAATTTGTATTTAAATACAGATAAGCTTAAAGTTATCCTGGCAAATAAATATTCTACTGATTCTACAAACATTAAATTTAGAAAAAATATGTTGAGTTTATCTTATACAGATAAGCAATCAAAATATGTAAAAATTAAACCTGATATAAATTACAGCTTTTCATCAGGCTATAACAGTACTAACGAGTTAAGATTGTTGCCAGATAGCATAAAGATTAGTGGTTCAGAAGATCAAATCAGAAAAATTGAAAGTATTAAGACAAATCCTTACGTTTTTAATAATCTCAAAGATACACTTCGTGAAAACATAAAACTTGTGAATATAAAACAAAGCATCAGCTTATCAAATAAAAAAATCACAGCTTTTTTACCGGTTCAAAAGTTTACGGAAGACGAAAAAAAAGTTGATATTAAATTGATTAATGTACCTGATAGTATACAGGTTAATTTTTTTCCTAAGTATTTGATAATAAATTATTTAGTGCCTATTAATAAATATAATAAAGTTTCTAATGAGCAATTTCAAATCATATGTGATTTTAATAAAAAATATGAGAATGAAGGCATCATGATTCCCAAGGTCAAATTAAAACCATATTTTATTAAAAATATTAATATGCGGCCTTCCAAAATTGAATATTTAATAAGAAAATGAAAATAGTAGGTATAACTGGTGGCATAGGCAGCGGAAAAACATTTGTAGCTGAACTATTTAAAAAATATGATGTCCCGGTGTATGTGGCCGACATGAGAGCTAAGCAATTAATGAATGAAAATGACCAGTTAAAAGAGGACATTATTTCATTTTTTGGAGAAAAATCTTATAAAAAAAACCTTTTAGATAGAGGGTTTTTAGCTCGACAAGTTTTTGCTGACACAGAAAAATTAGAAAAATTAAACTGTATGGTTCACCCAAGAGTTTTTGAAGACTTTAAACTCTGGCTTAAAAAATTACCAAAACAAACGCCGTACTGCCTGTATGAAGCCGCCATATTGTTTGAGAGAAACAGACAGAAAGAATGCGACTATACCATACTAATTACAGCTCCTAAGGCACAAAAAATTAATAGAACGATAAAACGTGACCAATCAACTAAAAAGGCTGTTTTGGAAAGAATGAAACATCAGTGGTCTGACGATAAAAAAATACCTTTAGCCGATTTTGTGATAAACAATATTAATTTAAAGGACACCAAAACTAAGGTAGAAAAAATACATCATTTTTTAACGAAAGCTTGAATATAAAGGGTTTACGAGCTGTTAACATTTGGTTAAACGGAAGGTTCATCAAATGTTAAAATGCTATTTTTGAATAATGTCTTTTAAATTCTTTAAATTATTAATAATAGGAATTTCTGCTTCTTTATTAGGTATAGTATTAGTTCAAGTATACTTAATTAAAGACGCTGTAGAAAGTAGTGCTCATCAATTTTCAATGAGTGCTAAACAAGTATTAATAAACGTAGCTGAAAAAGTTGAAAGCAAAGAACTAGATAGTTATTATCTGCAGGCAGCAAAATTAGCTGACTCTCTAACCCCCGAAAATATAAAGTTAAGTAGCTTATCTCAATTTGAAAACAATAAATTTAATAATGATTATTATATATACTCAAATACCATACTTCAGGAAAATTACAAAATTGCGTCGCCTTTTTTAGCTAATGATCAAGATAGCATTGAATTTAAAAAACTGGTTAACAGAAAGCTAACCAGAGTTGTAAAAAAAGATGAAATAGATGGGAATAAAATTTCTGACACTAAAATCTTTGAGAAAATCAACTCATTAGATCGCATTCAAAGAAAACTCATTTTTGATGCTTTAAAAGATAAACTTTCTAAGCTCCCAGTATATAAAAGGGTGGAAGAAGATTATCTACAAGAACTGATACAAAAGGAAATTAAAAAAAGGGATCTAGAATCTGATTTTGAGTTTGGTGTCTTCCAGAACAATTTAGCTACAAAAATAAAAAGTGGCAATTTTGAATTGCAGTCCGCCGCAACATTTGGTGTACCAATATTTACTAAGACAAATCCAAATAGCAATTTCCAGCTGTTTATCAATTATACTGATAAAAACGAACAAATATTTAAGTCTGTTTTCTGGATGGGTACGCTTTGTGCTTTATTTACCGCAGTAATTATCTTTACCTTTTATTTTACAGTTAAGCAGTTATTTAATCAACGTCAGATATCACAAATCAAAACAGATTTTATCAATAACATGACGCATGAATTTAAAACACCTATCGCTACGATAAATCTTGCTTTAGATTCATTAAAAAATAAAAGGATTTTTGATGATAAGGAAAAAAATCAACACTACTTGAAAATGATTCGCGATGAAAATAAACGAATGCACGCCCAGGTAGAAAATGTACTCCGTATATCAAAATTAGAAAGAAATGAGCTCAATATAGAAAAGGAGAGACATAAGCTTCACGATCTAATTAATGATGGCATTCAGGCGGTTCAGCTAATTGTAGACAATAGAAATGGGTATATCAAAAAACATTTTAATGCCAGCAAATCGTCTATTTTAGGAAATCACTCTCACCTAACAAATGTCATTATCAATTTGTTAGATAACGCCATAAAATATTCATACGGTGAACCAAAAATTGACATTTATACAGAAAATGTAAAGAATTTTATAGTTTTATGTGTAAGTGATCAGGGTACAGGTATGACTAAGTCAACATTGAAAAAAGTTTTTGATAAATTTTATAGAGAACACACCGGCGACGTACATAATGTAAAAGGTCATGGATTAGGATTAGCGTACGTTAAAAGGATAGTTGAAGATCATAACGGTGAAATAAACGTAGAAAGTGAAAAGAATAAAGGAAGTTCTTTTATTATTAAATTACCATTAATTACATAAAACTATGGATACAGAAAACAAAAAAATCTTGTTAGTCGAAGACGATCCAAACTTTGGTATCGTGCTTAAAGATTATTTAGAAATGAATGAATTTGAAGTGGTTCAAGCTAAAAACGGCATGGAAGGCTTTGAAAAGTTTAAAAAAGGCAACTTTGATTTATGCATTTTAGATGTCATGATGCCTTACAAAGATGGCTTTACCTTAGCTAAAGAAATCAGAGAGAAAAACGAAGATGTGCCTATTATTTTCTTAACTGCAAAATCTATGAAAGAAGATGTGCTAAAAGGATATAAAGTAGGTGCTGACGATTATCTTAACAAGCCATTCGACAGTGAAGTGTTGCTGATGAAAGTTAAAGCCATTATGCAGCGCAAAACAAGTGACAGCATTGCTGATAGCAAACAATTTGAATTCCAGATAGGGAATTTTCACTTGAACTCTAAACTTCGTTTTCTAACTTTTAAAGATGATGAACCTATCAAATTATCTCCTAAGGAAAATGAACTTTTAAGATTACTGGCATTGCATGAAAATGATCTCATGCCACGTGAGCTAGCATTGACCAAAATATGGAGAGATGATAACTATTTCACTTCTCGTAGTATGGATGTTTATATCGCTAAGCTAAGGAAATATCTTAAAAAAGATCCGTCCGTAGAAATATTGAACATTCATGGAGAAGGTTTCAGATTGGTCATTAAGCAAGAAGCAGACGCTTAATACCCTATGCTATTTTAAGGATTCCTACAACTTTAAATTGTGGGAATCTTTTCATGTAAGAATATTTTCATAGCATATATATCATCTGGTGAGAACCAATTTATATCTCTATCCTTATTTCTAAGCCAGGTCAATTGGCGCTTGGCATAACGTCTAGTATTCTTTTTAATCGCTGCTTTAGCATTATATAAAAGGATGCTTCCATCAAAATGATTAAATAACTCTTTATAACCAACTGTTTGCAAAGCATTCAAATCCCTGTTCGCATAAAGTGAACGGGCTTCTTCCAAAAGACCATTAGCGAACATTTTATCTACGCGACTTTCAATTCTATCATAAATGACTTGTCTATCTGCGGTCAAGCCGATCTTGATAACCTTAAAGTTTCTATTAGCTTGCTTATTTTTATTGATGAATGAAGAGAATGGTTGGTCAGTTCCTATACAAATTTCCAAAGCCCTGATCAATCGATGTGGATTTTGCTGATCAACGACCTCGAAGTAATCCGGGTCCTTTTCCTTGAGTTGATCTTGAAGCGGCTTCAAGCCTTGCTTTTGATAAGTTTCGTTCAGTGATCGTCTGATTCGTTTATCAACTTGCGGGAAATGGTCCAATCCTTCCAAGACCGCTTTTTGATAAAGACCGCTTCCGCCGGTTAAAATAAGTTGATCCTTACATTTAAACAATTCATTAATCCTGGCTAACGCATCTTTTTCATAATCGCCTACGCTGTAATTATCGAATATGGAAATATGCTGTATAAAATGATGCCTGACATGACCTAACTCTTCATCAGTTGGTACTGCTGTGCCTATGCTCATTTCTTTATAGAACTGTCTGGAATCGCAAGAAATGATATCGGTGTCAAAATACTTCGCCAGGTCGATGCTAACGGCGGTCTTGCCGATAGCCGTCGGTCCTAATATGCAAATAAGATACTTACTCATCTTTTCTATTTAGAGAATATCCGCACTGATGGCAAACTTGAGCTTTATCAGGATGATCGGTTTCGCCACAGTTAAAGCAGGATTGGCTGTTCGCTTTGGAATTAGACGTGTTCGCGTATTCTGCTCCTACTATACCAGTGGGAACGGCGATGATACCATAACCCAATATCATCAACAAGCTGGCTATAAGTTGACCTAAAGGCGTCTCTGGATGTATATCACCAAACCCCACTGTGGTCAAGGTCACGATTGTCCAGTAGATACTGATCGGTATTGAGCTAAAACCGTGTTCCGGACCTTCTACCAGATACATGATCGTTCCTACAATAAATGAAATGATGATCACACTGAACAGAAAAACGAAGATCTTAGGTAAACTGGACCTTAAGGCAACGGCCAGACGTTTACCTGCGCCGATGTATTTAGTGATCTTAAGTATCCTGAAAACACGAAGTAATCTTAAAGACCTTAAGGTCAATAATGGGGAATTTCCCACAATCAAGAGGCTCAAATACAATGGAAGTGTCGATAAGAGATCTACTATACCATAAAAACTAAAAATGTATTTAAGTGGCTTTTTCGTAGCAATGATCCGCAGAATGTATTCTATCGTAAACAAGATAGTAACGATCCATTCGGATATATAAAAAAAATCCAGATAAGCTCGATGAATAGAAGGTACACTATCCATAGAAACCAGTATCAAACTGAAAACGATAACCACGATAAGGAGTATATCAAATAACTTACCTGCTTTAGTATCAGCTTCATAGATAACTTCATGTAATTTTTCACGCCAGGTCATAGTTCAATAATCTTAATATGTTTTTCATTCTTACGAATATAGCTCTTGACGATTTGCCTGGCATGACCTCTATGTGCTATGGGCGTGATGATCCGCTCCAGGATCGATCGGTCTGTGATCTGTAAGTTCAGATCGAAATAAGCGAAACCGCGAACTTCATCATCTTTTACGTGGACCAGGCTTTTTTCATGATGGAACCTACCTCTATCGATGAGAAGGAAGTTCTTTTGATCGAAATTCCATCTATCGATCAACACCTTAAGTCTTGCATTATGATTTTCAGCCGATTCCTTTGCTATACAAGCACCTTTACATGCTTCTATACCATAGTTGAAACAAGGACCGGACCTTTTCTTCTCAACACCGGCAAGTTGCGGACAAAGCTCATATTCTTTAACAAAGTTAGAAACCACCTTCCGCGCTTGCTGATGGTTCTTGAACGCCATCAAGGGCTGATCATCATCTTTTAATTTTTTGATATACAACTGATGATATTCAGATGATTCGTCCACGAACAATCCCTGAGAATAGACCTTGTTTTTCAATGCCTGATTGAACTCAGGTTGGATCTCCTTGATCGACTGTTCCTCTTTCAGCAAGGCGATCAGTTCGTTGCCGGTCCTTTCATAGCTCAACTTTTCCACGGCCTTTTGCATCTCCCTGGCCTTGGGCTGATCATTGGTGAAATGCTGATTGATCCTTTTCTTGATATTACCGCTTTTACCTACATAAATAACGTTCCCATCTTCATCGTGGAAATAATAAACACCCACGGCTGATGGTAGATCTTGCATAAGCTTTATCAGCTTGCGGTCTTTTTGCTTTTTGGGTTGACCCGTTTTGGTCTGAGCGATGATGTTGCGCGTGGTATCCTTGTTCAGCAACATCTCAAAAAGCTTGACGGTAGCTTGCGCATCACCTTCTGCTCTATGTCTACCATTAAGCGGAATGCCGAGTTGTTTAACCAATTTGCCTAAGCTGTAGGAATCCATTCCGGGTAATAGTCTTTTAGAAAGTTGAACCGTACATAAAGTAGGTCGTTCAAATTCATAGCCTAATCTTTGAAACTCTGTCCTTAACATCCTGTAATCAAAAGCCGCATTATGCGCTACGATGGTAGTGCCTTCGGTTATCTCAACGATGCGTTTGGCTAATTGATAGAACTTGGGAGCATGCAATACCACTTCATGGTCAATACCGGTTAATCGCGCTACATAAGATTGAATTCGCCTTTCCGGATTGACCAGGCTTACGAACTTATCTACGACCTTCTCGCCATCATATTTGAGGATGGCAATCTCTGTAATACCTTCTTCATTATATTTTCCACCGGTGGTTTCTATGTCGATTATTGTGTACAAATACTAATCCCTTTTCCCAAATATCGAACTCCCGATCCTTACCATATTGGTATGATGCTTTAAGGCGAGTTGGTAATCGCCGCTCATTCCCATGGACAAGGTATCAAAGCCGAATTCTTCCTTTAGTTCAAAATAAACACGTTCTAACTGATCAAACTCCTGATGTACCTGATCTTCATCATCTGTAAAGGTCGCCATGCCCATTAATCCGCTTAACCGGATATTCTTCAATTCCTTTAGCTCTGGCTTTCGCAATAATTCCTTGAGATCGGCTTCAGATAATCCAAACTTGGAATCTTCTTCCGCGATCTTGAGCTGTAATAGACAATTGATGCTCCTATCATTTTGCTTAGCGCGTTTGTTGATCTCTTTCAGCGTTTTATATTTATCCACCGCATGTACCATATAAACATAAGGTGCCATATATTTCACTTTATTGCTCTGTACATGACCTACCATGTGCCATCTGATATCCTCCGGCAGTGAGGCAGCCTTATCGGTCATTTCCTGGATCTTGTTTTCACCAAAGTCGCGTTGCCCGGCATCGTAAGCCTGCATTAAAAGTTCGTTAGGCTTTGTTTTAGACACGGCAACAAGCGTGACTTCCTCTCCCAGCTCATCTTTAAATTCCTTTATCGCATCAGCAATTGTCATTTCTTTCTCCATAGCTCAATTATTTAAAATTCATAAACAGTGATCCCGCTTCTTAGTTTAGGATCGATATAAGTGGATTTAGGCGGCATGCAGAGCGATTGGTCGGCAACATGTTTAATGGTTTCAAATGATGTAGGCATCATCCCAAAGCCAACAGTGAATTTCCCCTGATCGATCGCGCTTTTTACATAGGCCATATCCTTTTGTCCTTGCACATATTTTATCCGATCATCTTTTTTCAGGTCTTCAATGCCTAATATCGGTCGTAAGATGAATTTGTACAAAATATGAGCATCCACCTCATCTAAAGCATTATCCGTATCCAGTTGATCTTTTCTTAGATATAATGAATAGAATTCGCCATCTAAGTACATACTAAAATGATGTGACTTGTGCGGTTTATAATATTCATCTCCCCTATTTTCTATCCTGAAATATTCATCTAATTTGATCAAAAAAGCATCCTTGTCCAGACCGTTCAGGTCTTTGACCAATCGATTGAACTCTTGGATACCCAGTTGGTCTTCGCTGATAAAATAGCTCATGATATAATTAAAAGCTTCCTTACCGGTATAATTATCAGATGCTGATTCTAATTGCGATGCTAAATTTGCGGATGAAGCGATCCGATGATGACCATCTGCGATATAAAGATTAGGCATTTTTTCAAAACAAGCTTGAATTTGCTTTTGATCCTCTTCCTGATCTATCACCCACAGATAATGCGCTTCACGCGAGGTTGTCGCAAACTCATATTCGGGTCGCACTTTCATCTTGCGGTCGATCAATTGTTGCAAATCATCATCAGTTTCATGACATATCAAGACCGGCTCAGCATTAAAACGTACGGTGTTGAGGTAATCAGTAAATAGCTCAACGCGCGCCTGTAAGGTATCTTCATGCTTTTTAATATGGTCGTTCAAGTAATCATGCGCATGACAGGCTCCTATTATGCCCGTGAACTTTTGCTGGTTTCGGTAAACGATCTGATGAACGTAAAAAGCGGGTTTTTCATCGGTTTTTAAGATGCCATCTTCCTTGAATTCTTCAAACCTGTTCTTTACGGGTTTGAAACGCTCCTTACCGGTTAGTTTCTTATGATATTTGAAACCGGGATTGAGCACATGCAAAAAGGAAAACGGATTATATTTCAATCGCGATTCCACTTCCTCCTGATCATAGGATTCATAGTTTCTGGAGCTGACCAGACTTACAGTTTCTCTTACGGGTCGTGTGGCTTTGAACGGATGGATTCCTGGCATAAGCTAAGCCTTGAATTGTGAAGAAACGACCGTGGCTTTCTTCTCTACGCTATAGTCGTAAAAACCTTCGCCGGATTTTACGCCCATTTTGCCGGCCCTTACCATATTGACCAATAACGGACAAGGCGCATATTTGGGTTGTTTAAAGCCATCATACATCACGTCCAGAATAGATAAACAAACATCAAGACCGATGAAATCAGCTAATTGTAAAGGTCCCATAGGATGCGCCATTCCTAACTTCATTACGGTATCGATTTCTTCTACGCCGGCAACGCCCGTATAAAGACTTTCTATCGCTTCATTGATCATCGGCATAAGGATACGATTCGCGATGAATCCGGGATAATCGTTCACCTCAGTCGGTACTTTATTCAGCGACTTTGATAGTTCTACGACCTTTTCCGTAGTCGCATCGCTCGTGGAATAGCCGCGGATGATCTCTACGAGCTTCATGATCGGTACGGGGTTCATGAAATGCATTCCTATGACCTGTTCCGGTCGGTTCGTCGCTGCGGCGATCTTAGTGATAGGAATGGAACTGGTGTTAGAGGCCAATAGGGTATCGGCGGAACAAACCTCATCCATTTGTTTAAAGATGTCCAGCTTGATCTTTTCGTTCTCTGAAGCCGCTTCTACAACGAGCTCCGCATTTTTCACACCTTCTTTGAGATCGGTAAAGGAATGGATGTTCTTCAGCGTGTTGTCTTTATCTTCTTCCGTTATCTTCTCTTTGCTCACCATTCTGGACAGGTTCTTGTCGATGGTCTTGATGCCTTTATCGATCTGTTCCTGGGAAACATCCACCAGGTTGACCTGGTAGCCGAACTGGGCAAATGTGTGCGCAATGCCATTTCCCATGGTACCGGCGCCTATTACACTTATGTTCTTCATATCTCTATAATTTGTGGTTATTGTCAAATTTATCAATGATCTGTTTAGCGACCGCTAAGGCATTGGTCGCGTCGCGGAAAGTGACTTCCGGTTCAGTATCATTGTTGATGCTATCAGCAAAGCTGTTCAGCTCATCGAGAATAGCATTGTTCGTTTCTATCTTAGGATTATCAAAGTAGATCTGCTTGCGTTTTCCTTCTGCGTTTTGCAGGATCATATCAAAATCACCGGGATCTTCCGGCGCATCTTTCATCTTGACGATCTCGCTCTTTTTCATCAGGAAATCTACTGATATGTAAGCGTCCTGCTGGAAGAATCGAGATTTTCGCATATTCTTGAGCGATATGCGACTGGCGGTAAGATTGGCCACGCAATTGTTCTCAAAGACCAACCTGGCGTTGGCAATATCCGGCGTATCGCTGATCACGGCAACACCGCTGGCGTGAACCTCTTTGACCGGTGATCTTACGCAACTTAGGATGATATCGATATCATGGATCATCAGGTCTAAAACAACGGGAACGTCCGTACCGCGGGGATTGAACTCTGCTAATCTATGGGTTTCTATGAACTTGGGTTGGTCGATCTCGTTCTTTACTGCCTGAAAGGCCGGATTAAAACGCTCTACATGACCTACCTGACCTTTTACGCCGTTTTCTTTGATCAGCTCACTTAAGGATGCGGCTTCTTTTAGATCATCAGTGATCGGTTTTTCAATGAATACGTGTTTGCCATTTTTGATGGCCTTTTCCGTCATTTCGTAATGCGTCAAGGTAGGTGTTACCACATCGATCACCTCAACCTGACGCAAAAGCTCATCATAATCGTCAAAATATCGGCATTCGTAGGTGTTTTCTATCTCTTCCGGTTCTGTAAAATGCGGATCATAAAATCCGACCAACTGATACTTATCAGACTCATGCAACAATCGCAAATGAATCTTTCCCAAATGACCTGCGCCAAGAACACCAACTTTTAACATATTTACTTTTTTACAAAAATACTATTTCTTTTGAGCATTGCCGATAAGGTTTTCTTAAGTTACACGTTCTAATCGATCCGCGATCAACACCTTTAGCGAGTTGTAACTATGAACTTCCTCTATGATCCCTGATGGGTCCGCTGCTTCCTCAGAAGTCAGGTTCCGGGTAGCTTCCTGGATATAATCATTGATCAAATGCTTGCGAATGCTCAAGATGGTATGAGTTACCTCCAGCGGGTCCAGTTGGCTTTTATGGGTGACGAATATGTTGTGCTTTTCCCAATTGTCCAATCGATACTTATCGTCTTCCATCAAGATATCGCTGAGAACCTTATTGGACTTGTCGCTTAGTTGGTTCAATATCTTATCTGATTCTACCGGTACTTTTTGACTGAGCGGCTGTTGGATCTTTTGATAGATCTCCTTAAAGGTATCCGTGGTAAAATCAATCTCATCTTCCTGCAGGTCTTTGTAGATCTTTTCAAAGACCGTTGACCTTACCTCTACCTTCTTTTCTTTAAAATCATCAGATTCTGCGATATATTCCAGCTCTATTTCCTCAAATTCGGCTTCTTCGTGACCATGGAATATCAACAATCGGATCAAATTGCGTTCAAGGACGTATTTCTGATCGATTTTTTCCGCAGGCTGTTCTTCCTGCTCTACCTTATGCAAACCCTTTTTTTGCTCCGGTTGATTTCTTCTTTTACTCTGCTGCTGATTGCGAGCTATCGCCTGGGAAAGCGCGGCAAATAAACTATCTTGCGATACTCCTAATATGCTAGAACATCTTTTGATGTAGAATTCCTGCTGAATCTCATCGGGAATCTTGGCAATACTATTGATCACGTCATGGACGACCGCTGCTTTATCGGCTGGATTATCTTTGCCTTTTTCCGCCAGCACCTCAGCTTTGAACGTAACGATATCTTTGGCTTGTTCTTCCAGATAAGCTTTGATCTCATCGGTCTCGTATTTCTGGGCAAAACTATCGGGATCATCTTCTTCCGGTAACACACTGATATTCACGTTCAGGCCTTGTTGCAATAGCACATCCACACCGCGCAATGCCGCTTGAATCCCCGCACGGTCGCCATCATAGACCAAAGTAATGTTCTTTGTAAAACGGTAGATCAGTCGCGCCTGGCGTTCCGTTAGTGCCGTTCCTGATGATGACACCACGTTCTCCACCCCGTTCTGGTACAATTGGATGACATCCGTATAACCTTCTACCAGATAACAATTGTCCTGCTTAACGATAGCTTTTTTGGCAAAATAAATACCGTAAAGTACGCTGCTTTTATCGTAGATAGGACTATCCGGTGAATTCAGATATTTGGCCGCTTTTTTGTTCTCCTTGAGTATTCTTCCGCCAAAACCCAATATCCTACCGGAAAGCGAATGGATAGGGAACATCAGCCTGCCTTTAAAACGGTCGTATTTCTTATCGTCCTTCTTGATGATCAGTCCGGTTTGTTCCACCAGATCTTCATCAAATCCGTTCTTCTGGGAGGCATCGGCAAAGGCCGTCCATTCATCGGGTGCTAAACCCAGTTCAAAGGTCCTGATGGTATGGTCCGTAAAGTTCCGCTGACGCAAATAACTCAACCCTATGGACTTACCTTCATCGGTCTGATGCAGGTATTCCACGAAATGATCACGCGCAAAATCATTGATGATGAACAGGCTTTCCCTTTGTTCATTGGCTTCTTTCTCTTCGTCGGTCTGCTCGGTTTCCTCTATTTCGATACCGTATTTATTGGCCAGGAACTTGATGGCTTCCGGATAAGAATAGCTTTCATGCTCCATCAAAAAGGACACGACGGATCCGCCCTTGCCGCTTGAAAAATCCTTCCATATCTGCTTGGCCGGCGACACCATAAAACTGGGCGTACGTTCATCAGAGAACGGGCTCAAGCCTTTAAAGTTACTGCCCGATCGTTTGAGCTGTACAAAATCACCTATGACATCCTCCACGCGCGCCGTCTCAAAAACACGATCGATAGTATCCTGCTTGATCATAATTTATCCGTCATTGAATTCAAGTAACAAATATCATGATAATTTTGATGATTTACAGTTAAAACCTAAAAGTTAAAGTAAGTCTACGATCTAGAAAAAAAGCATGCTGCTTTATCGGTTGATCATACCCGGATCCGAATTCGCATTTTTATAATTTGTGTCCGAATAAAATTTAGAAAATTCAAGTGATGCCAGCAATAAATAAGGACGAAAATAGCTCAATATTAAGCTATTTTATCAGGGTTAAACCCGACAAAACATGGTTTTCGTCGGCACTTAGTGCAAATTATGCTCTAATGCATAATTTGGGTTAATGTTGATTGATCTCTCTAATAATAAACTGCTATAAATATCTATACAAATCTGATAT
>JAVLBJ010000022.1:19602-21385 GCA_031581455.1 Psychroflexus sp.
AAACCTCAGCATCTGTTAAAAGTTTTAATCTAAAATTGGTGCGGGTATATTGTAATTCATATCTTTAAGCCGAGTAAAATCCAAAAACAAAATACAATATGGGAAAAGGTTTTTTTAATACACCAACAGCGGTCAATGAACCGATAAAAAGTTATGCGCCGGGCTCACCAGAACGTGCGTCCATCCAAAAAGCTTACAAAGAATTGTATGATCGGCATGCCAATATTCCACTCTACATAGGCAGCGATGAAGTAGAAACTGGAAACACACTTCCGGTCAATCCACCTCATGATCATCAACACGAAGTGGGAAAATATCATCTAGCGGATGAATCCCACGTAAAGGACAGTATCAAAGCTGCCTTAGCGGCCAAAAAAGACTGGGCAGACCTACCATGGGAACAGCGAGCTGCTGTTTTCTTAAAAGCAGCTGACCTGATAGCTGGTCCATATCGCGATAAAATCAATGCAGCTACCATGATCGGTCAGTCCAAGACCGTTCAGCAAGCGGAGATCGACTCTGCTTGCGAATTATGTGATTTCTTGCGTTTCAATGTAAGATATATGCACGAGATCTATCAGGAGCAGCCGGC
The DNA here is from genome assembly GCA_031581455.1 of Psychroflexus sp. GTDB lineage: Bacteria > Bacteroidota > Bacteroidia > Flavobacteriales > Flavobacteriaceae > Psychroflexus. The sequence continues at coordinate 20,195 of JAVLBJ010000022.1, forward strand.
ATCCGTGGATAATGAATGGAACAGAATGGAACATCGTCCGCTTGAAGGGTTCGTCTATGCCATTACACCGTTCAACTTTACGGCTATTGCCGGTAACTTACCTTCAGCTCCAGCGATAATGGGAAATGTTGCCGTTTGGAAACCTTCGGACAGCCAAATGCTTTCCGCTCAGGTGATCATGGAAGTATTCAAAGAAGCAGGCGTACCTGATGGTGTGATCAATATGATTAACGGCGACCCGGAAATGATAACGGATACTTGTGTGAACCATCCGGATTTTGCCGGCATCCATTTCACAGGTAGCACCAATGTCTTCAAAGGTATCTGGCAGAAAATAGGGAACAACATCCATAATTATAAGTCCTACCCGCGTATTGTAGGCGAAACCGGCGGTAAGGACTACATCATGGCCCATGGATCGGCCGACCCGCAAGTTGTGGCTACTGCCCTACTTCGCGGTGCTTTTGAATATCAAGGGCAAAAATGTAGTGCTGCTTCCAGGTCTTATATGGCAAAGAGTATTTGGCCGGAAGTCAAAGAAAGATTGATAAAGGACACGAAATCCATCAAGATGGGATCCACCGGTGATCTGGAGAATTTCATGTCGGCAGTGATCCACGAACGCTCTTTTGATAAATTAGAAAAGTACATCGATCAGGCCAGGCAAGATAAGGAAGCTGAGATCATCGTTGGTGGCAACTGCGATAAATCCAAAGGTTATTTCGTAGAGCCAACGGTCATCGAGACCACGAATCCAAAATATGAGACCATGGTCACCGAACTGTTCGGTCCGGTCTTAACCGTTTATGTTTATGATGATGATAAGTTTGAAGAAACCCTTCATCTAGTCGATGAGACCAGCCAATATGGACTGACCGGCTCCATCATTTCCACCGATAGGGATGCCGCCTCACATGCAACGAAAGTGTTGCAGAATTCAGCAGGTAACTTCTACATCAATGATAAATGTACCGGTTCTGTAGTAGGCAGACAGCCTTTTGGAGGCGCTCGAGGCAGTGGCACGAACGACAAGGCAGGTTCTAAGTTCAACTTATTAAGATGGAGTTCGCCACGAGCCATCAAGGAAACCTTCGTTCCTGCTACGGATTACGGTTATCCGCACATGGAAAATTAAAGTTAGCTTTATTATGAAGATACCAACCGGGATGTTCTTAGCATCCCGGTTTTTTT
>JAVLBJ010000022.1:21485-26868 GCA_031581455.1 Psychroflexus sp.
TCAGCTCCTACGGAGCTAAAAAAATTGTTTACTTATGAAAATCTACTCAGAACTATATTATAGAATTCAACCTTAAAACTGATATTTATCAGCTTATAAAAAATCAACATTTCTTAAATTTGTTAACTAAAAGAACAGTTATGCAGAATTTAATATATGTCAATTGGAGCAATGGAGCAATCATCATGACCGTGGTGTTCGGGTTGGTGATATTAGGGCTGATCTATGCGGTGATGTCCATGATGAACAAAGGCAAGAAAAAAGAAGACGAAACGAGCTGATTCAACTTACTCTTTGATGTTCGAACGCATCTAGCAAACTGATCATCCGCTGGTGTTGGTCATCCGTATAATCAAGATGCGTGACGATCCTGAACTTATCTTTTCCTAGTTGACTGATCCTTATTTGTTCTTTATCCAACATTTGCATTAGATCATCAACAGCAAAATCCTTAGGTTGGAAAATGATGATATTGGTCTCAACCGGTTCTACCTTTTCGATAAGATCGGATCGTTCTAAAGTTGTAGCGATCTCCCTTGCCTTTTGATGATCATCGGCCAAACGCTCAACCTGATATTTTAAACCATATAATCCGGCAGCCGCCATGAAACCAACCTGGCGCATACCACCGCCGAGCACCTTTCTAATGCGCAATGCGTTCTTCATCAACTTGTCATCGCCAACAAGCACCGTTCCCATCGGTGCGCCAAGCCCTTTGGATAAGCATATCGATATCGTATCAAAATATCGCCCGATGTCCTTTGGCTGTATTTGTGTAGCTACTAAAGCGTTCATCAGGCGAGCGCCGTCAAGATGCAAGCCTAATCCGTGCCGAGCACAAACTTCCCTGACTTCGCTGATCGTTTCCAGATCATAACAAGCGCCACCACCTTTGTTGGTCGTATTTTCCAGACAAACAAGACTGGTCAATGGCGAATGATAAAAATCCGGTGGATTGATCGATGCTTCAACCTGATCGGCGGTTACTTTACCGTGATGACCATCTATCAACTTACAGGAAACACCACTATTGAAGGATGCGCCACCACCTTCATAATTATAAACGTGCGCCCATTTATCGCATATCAATTGTTCACCGGGTTGCGTGTGTAGTTTGATGGCTGCCTGGTTGGCCATGGATCCGGTTGGAAAATAAAGGGCCGTTTCCTTACCAAAAAGATCGGCGGCAAAATCCTGCAATTCGTTGACCGTAGGGTCTTCTGCATAAACGTCATCGCCTACTTTAGCTTGCATCATCCGTTCTAACATCGCTTGCGTTGGTTTGGTTACCGTATCACTTCTCAGATCGATCTTCATGTTAAAAATTTGAATCATAAAATTAAGGCTTTTCATTGGATTAAAATCCGATATGACTACTTTTGAACAAAATTTAGAATTTATGCTTCAACAAGACGATATAAAAAACTTACAAGAACGTGTCACTTCTTTAAGACAGTATCTTTGACATCGATCAGAAGCAAATAGAAATACAAAATCAGGAAGAAAAGACCTATTCACCTGATTTTTGGGATAATCCGCAGGAAGCACAAGACCTGATGCAGCAGATCAATGAGTTGAAGCAATGGGTCAAAGCTTATGATGCCGTCGCTGAAAAAGTTGATGATCTGGAAGTTATACGGGATTTTGTAGAAGCCGGTGAAGCTACGGAAGAAGAAGTGCAACAAAAATATGAAGAGACCAAAAAAGCCCTTGAGGATCTTGAGTTCCAAAACATGTTATCCTCAAAGACCGATAAGCTCAGTGCGGTTTTACAAGTAACAGCAGGTGCCGGCGGAACGGAAAGTTGCGATTGGGCAGAAATGCTCATGCGGATGTATATGATGTGGGCTGATGATCGGGAGTTTAAGGTAACCGAGCTCAATCACCAACCCGGCGATACAGCTGGGATCAAGACCGTTAGCTTACAAATTGAAGGTGATTTTGCCTTTGGTTGGCTGAAAGGGGAAAACGGGGTGCATCGACTTGTAAGGATATCTCCTTTTGACAGTAATGCAAAGCGTCATACTTCGTTTGCATCGGTATATGTCTATCCGCTGGTAGATGATAGCATAGAGATTGACGTTAATCCGGCAGATATCAAAGAAGAGTTTGCCCGTTCAAGCGGTGCCGGTGGTCAAAATGTGAACAAGGTGGAAACCAAGGTTATCCTTACCCATGAACCTACAGGCATCATCATTCATAACTCAGAAACGCGTTCGCAATTAAAGAACCGGGAGAAAGCCATGCAAATGCTCAAATCCCAACTTTATGAAATAGAACTGGAGAAACAGCAAGCAGAACGCGACGAGATCGAAGCAGATAAGAAGAACATTGAATGGGGTTCTCAGATCAGGAACTATGTCATGCATCCTTATAAAATGGTTAAAGATGTAAGGACCGGCGAAGAATCAGGCAATGTAGATGCTATAATGAACGGACAGATCGATAATTTCCTAAAAGCCTATTTGATGATGACGGGACAGAAGAAACAAGAAGATCAGTTGTAATAAATACAAGCGTTTTGCTTCCATCAGAAACGGCGAAACTATTGATCATCTTCCTTTGTATACCAGGTGATCTCTACTTGCTTTTTACCCCATTCCAGAGCTTCTTCACGGTCTAGCCCAAAGTAGATGTCGATCTTTTTTTCCCAGCGCTTGTTCATTTTATCGAGCACTTTATACGTTCCATCAAGTCCTTTGATCTTAACCTCGGTATTATGATCCAAACCCATTTTGATCAAATCTCTGGAAACCGCTATGGACTTCATTCCGGGTTTTAAGGTATCACCCCAGGCGGTTATCGCCGCATGATCTTTATGAGTTTGATCAGGTAAAGAATTGTAAGCGGTAGCCGTAACCTCTAATTGATGTTTTTCTTTGTTCTTACAAGAGCTCATTGCTACGAAAAGTAACATTACTAAAAAAGTTCTTCTTATCATATCTATTTATCAAGATTAATCATCTCCACCTAAGAAGATACTGACAAAATAAAGCAAAGTAGCCAACGAGCCAATAGCTGCCACCACATAAGTTCTGGCAGCCCATTTTAATGCGTCTTCAGATTGATCATATTCTTGCGGGGTGACGATGTTATTGGTCTTGAGCCAGGCCAAAGCCCGATTACTGGCGTCATATTCTACGGGTAAAGTAATAAAACTGAACAAAGTGCCCATTCCGAACATGATGATTCCTAACAACAAGACCAATTGCCCAACCTGTGCACTAAACATCACCATTAGTAAAATTCCACCCATGATCACCCATTGGCTCATATTTGATGCAACACTTACGACAGGCACTAATTTACTACGCATTTCCAACCAGGAATAGGCTTTAGCGTGCTGAACAGCATGACCCACTTCATGAGCAGCGACGGCAGCGGATGCGGCATTCCTTTGATTATAAACGCTTTCACTTAAATTGACCGTTTTCTTCCCCGGATGATAATGATCCGTTAATTGACCTTGCGTAGAGCTCACATCTACATCTGATATACCATGATCGGCAAGCATTTGCCTGGCGATCTCTGCACCGGACATGCCATTGCTCAACTGGACCTTTGCATATTTCTTGAACTTGGATTTGAGCTTGTTGCTGACATACCAACTTACCAACATGATCAGCCCTATCAATATATAATATCCTATCATTTTTTATTTTTATTTAAACAATAACAAATATCGCACCATTTTAAGAGAAATAGATAGAAGAAAAGCTTAAATTTTATTTTAATATTTTATGTATCTGTTGGTCTATGATCTCACCATAGGCTAAACTCAAACCACGCTTAAGCTCCAGTTTTTCGTCAACAGCTTTTCCCCATCCTGAATTAGCGATCTTTCTTACATAGGGAAGTGTGACGTTCGTTAAGGCGATCGTGGAAGTTTGGGGCACGGCTCCCGGCATATTGGCCACGCAATAATGGACAACGTCATCTATAACATAGACCGGTTCATCATGCGTGGTCGGTCGAGTCGACGCAAAACAGCCGCCCTGGTCTACAGCCACATCGACCATTACCGTTCCTTTTTCCATAGTGGCAAGCATATCTTCCGTTATCAATTTAGGAGCTTCTTCGCCCGGCAGTAAAACACCACCAATGATAAGATCGTTCCTCTTAACGCCTTTCCTGATATTATATTCACTGGAAAACTCAGTAACAACATGCGGTGGCATGATATCATTCACATAACGGAGTTTATCGATATCAATATCCGTGACGGTAACTTGAGCACCTAATCCGGCTGCCATTTTCGCCGCCTGAATACCAACGGTTCCCGCACCAAGAACGAGCACCCTACCCGGTTGAACACCGGGAACGCCACCTAACAAAAGTCCTTTTCCCTTTTTAGGTTTTTCTAAATATTTTGCGCCTTGCTGCACCGCCATCCTTCCGGCCACTTCCGACATCGGGATCAATAATGGGAGTAAACCATTGGACAATTGGACCATTTCGTAGGCGATACAAACCGATCCGTTCTCGATCATGGCTTCGGTCAATGGTCTGCTCGAAGCGAAATGAAAATAGGTGAATATGATTTGACCTTTGCTTATAAGGGCATATTCCTTAGGTTGTGGTTCTTTTACCTTTACGATCAAGTCAGCTATCTCATAGACCGATTCGATATCCGCCAGGATGTCCGCGCCGGGTTCTATATAGAATTCATCCGGGAAATTACTACCTGCTCCGGCATCGGTTTGAACATACACCTGATGTCCTTGCTTCTTTAATTCTAGAACTCCGGATGGCGTCAGTCCTACCCGACTTTCATTGTTCTTTAACTCTTTAGGTACCCCTATTTTCATAAGATGGATTTTTCGCCAAATATAATTCAACCTATAAAATAACAGGGTTGAAATCTATTTTTTGCATATAATGATTTTTAAACCCCATTTTTAATAGGGTTATTTTTTATAATTAATATTTTTTTGATATAATAAAGTTTTAATCTTAGCCATTTCGCTTCTCGATAAGATGCTATTATATCTCAAGGGATGATTCATAAAACGCCAAGTTGCAGACTTGACGTAGCTTGGGTAGATTCCAAAAACACAATGCGTACCTACGGCACGCTGTTGAAAAGATCCTGATATTTTCTACCCCACGCCTTTGGCGTGGCAGGCGATAATAAGCTCCTACAGAGCTAAAAAATATTCGATCAAAATTAATGGTATTGTCCCGTTAGGGACTTTTTGTGGGTAGAATATTGTTTAAATATGGTGATTTCCGTGCCTTAGGTACGGATTGTGAAATCTGAAAAAAATTTTTGTAAAAGCACAATGCGTACCTACGGCACGCTGTTAAAAAGATCCTGATATTTTCTACCGATAATAAGCTCCTACAGAGCTAAAAAATATTCGATCAAAATTAATGGTATTGT
>JAVLBJ010000022.1:26968-29422 GCA_031581455.1 Psychroflexus sp.
AGGAACATTTCGTATAAGCGTAAACTGTCGGCGCCATATTCATCGCAGATATCGTCGGGATTGACCACGTTGAACTTGGATTTTGACATCTTCTCCACTTCACGCTTAACCTTGAACTTACCTTCTTCGTTCACAATAAACTCAGCATCCGCAAACTCTTTACGCCAGTTCCTGATGGCGGCGACATCCAATTCATCAGACGTGTTGACAAAGGAAACATCCGCGTGAATAGGCTGATAATTTTCGCCATCAACCTTATCGTAACTTACAAAAACATTTTCATTTGGCTTGCGAAACACAAAAGCACTTTCTCCCAGGATCATGCCCTGATTGATCATCTTTTGGAAAGGTTCTTCTACGGGTAAGGCATCGATATCCTTGAGGAATTTGGTCCAAAAACGGGCGTAAAGCAAATGACCGGTCGCATGTTCACTTCCTCCGATATAAAGGTCAACGTTCTGCCAGTAATCCAAAATTTGCTTTGAAGAGAAGACCTCATCTCGTTTGGCTTTTTCCATATATCGGAAGGGATACCACGAACTTCCGGCCCAACCCGGCATGGTGTTGAGCTCTAAGGGAAACACCTTTTCATGATCGATCATATCATTGCTTACTACTTTGTTATCGGCGGTATCCCAGGCCCAATTCCCGGCTCTGCCCAATGGCGGTTCGCCATCTTCCGTAGGGAGATATTTCTCGACTTCGGGTAATTCCAATGGCAAATGTTCTTCCTCAATAGCAATAGGATAGCCATCTTTAAAATAAATAGGTATAGGTTCGCCCCAATAACGTTGTCTGGAAAAAACAGCATCGCGGATCCTATAATTGGTCGTTCCTTTGCCGATGTTCTTTTCTTCCAAATTGGTGATGGCTTTATCGATGGCCTGATTGACCGGAAGGTCATTTAGAAAATCGGAGTTCGTGATGAGCGCTTTTTCTCTATCTGTATGCGCTTGATGCGTGATGTCGATATCTTTGAAGATGTTAGGTATTTGGATATCGAAGTGTTTCGCGAAGTCATGATCGCGCTGATCACCGCAAGGAACGGCCATCACAGCGCCGGTGCCATAGCCGGCAAGCACATAATCAGCGATCCAGATGGGTAGTTTTTTTCCGGTAAACGGATGTAAGGCATAAGCACCGGTAAATGCGCCGGTTATCGTCTTTACATCGGCCATGCGTTCGCGTTCTGATCTTTGCGCCGCTTCTTTTTGATAGTTTTTTACGGCTTCTTGCTGATCTTTTGTAGTAATTTTATCGACCAAATCATGTTCTGGTGCTAATACTAAAAAACTAGCCCCAAAAATAGTATCAGGACGAGTAGAAAAAACCTGGATCCGGTCATTAAATTGATTAACTTCAAAGCTTAAGCTTGCTCCCTGTGACCTTCCTATCCAATTCCGCTGGGTTTCCTTGATGCTTTCTGACCAGTCCAATTGCTCCAGACCCTCCAGCAATCGATCGGCGTAGGCGGAAATGCGCATGATCCATTGTTTCATTTTCTTTTTGACCACCGGATGACCGCCGCGCTCAGAGACACCGTTGACCACCTCATCATTGGCCAGGACGGTTTTGAGCTCCGGACACCAGTTCACTTCTGAATCCGCTAAATAGGTCAAGCGGTATTGCAGTAAAATCTCTTGTTGATAAGAATGGCCTGCCTGATTCCATTGATCAGCTGAAAAAGAAACTACATCGTCATCACAGGCAGCATTGACCTCTGTATTGCCGGAGCGTTCAAATCGTTTGATCAGATCGGCTATCGGTTTGGCCTTATCGGCATCAAGATCATAATAGGAATGAAAAAGCTGTAGGAATATCCATTGCGTCCATTTATAATAGTTGGGATCGCTGGTCCTGACCTCTCGTTGCCAATCGAAGGCGAATCCCATTTTTTCGAGCTGTTCCTTGTATCGGCTGATATTTTCACGAGTGGTGATCGCCGGGTGTTGTCCGGTTTGGATCGCATATTGCTCGGCTGGAAGACCAAAGGCATCAAAACCCTGAGGATGCAGGACGCGATAGCCTTCATGACGTTTGAACCTAGCATAGATGTCGCCGGCGATATAACCCAGGGGATGACCCACGTGCAATCCTGCTCCGGACGGGTAAGGGAACATCTCAAGCGCGTAGAACTTGGGTTTATCAAAGTCTTGGTCATCTTCAGGGTTCTCAACGGCAAAGGTTTTGTCTTCCTTCCATTTTTCCTGCCATTTCTTTTCTATTGCATTAAAATCGTAGCTCATTGCGATAAGGGATTATGATGTTGCAAAATTAGAATTAATGTAGATATAGGCTATTAAAAAAAAGGAAAGAATAATGATTAGATTGTTGCGTAAATAGTTTAAGCTACATAAAGTCAAAATTAAATATTGTATGTAGACAATAGATTAAACGAGTTTTCTTAAGGAAAAACTTCATAAATGAGTGAAGGAGGACTCAAAGCTAAATCTC
>JAVLBJ010000023.1:0-29247 GCA_031581455.1 Psychroflexus sp.
AATATCCTCAACCCAAAAAAATTTTCCCAGCATTTCTCTTGCCCAGTAATACCCGATTTTATATTTTAGCAAACTGATTATGAAAACAAACGTATTTTTTTGGAACGGTTTCTATTATGCTTATGCGATAAGCCAATGGGACTGTTGTTGATAGATAAGAAAACTATAAACTAATAAGGTCCCGAATATGCTTCGGGACTTTTTTTTGGTCGATATGCAAAACAAGATAGCTATTCAGGGAATCGAGGGATCGAATCATTATCAGGTCGCTCAGCACTTTATTGCTGAGGACAATGAATTTACTTGCTGTGATAGTTTTAACCAATTGGTCGCTGCCGTTGCAAACGATGAGGTGGATTTTGGCATCATGGCGATTGAAAACTCTATAGCCGGGAGTATTCTTCCTAATTACGACCTGATCAGCCACCATAAACTGGCAATTACTGCGGAATTTTATTTGGATATCAAGCATAATCTGGTCGCCCTGAAAGGACAGGAGTTAATGGATATCAAGACCGTACGGTCTCATCAAATGGCCTTGTTGCAATGCCGCAACTTCTTTGAACAACAACCGCAGATCAAGCTGGTAGAAGATCTGGACACTGCGTTACCGGCCTGGCTTATTGCATTACAAGGAAAGAAGCAGGTTGCCGCACTTGTCCCGGATGGCACGGCTGAACTATTTGATCTGGCTATTATCAAAAAACACATTCAGGATCACCAGCTAAACGCTACAAGATTTGTTAAGGTGAGCAAAACAAGCTCAATGATCCGGGAAGCAGATAAGGCATCTATCCGTTTTGAACTAGCTCATGAGCCTGGAAGCCTTAATAAGGTGCTAGCTTTACTGGAAAAAAACGATATTAATATGACTAAGATACAATCTGTTCCTGTTAGGCAATTTAAATGGCAATATGCCTTTTTTATCGATATGTTGTTCAAAAAGGACACAGATATCATCACTATCATTGATAAGTTAAAAGAAAAATGCCATCATTTTCAAGTATTAGGAATTTATAAACAAGCTGCCGTATGATACAGACTGCTGCACGACTGGCACAGACCGAAGAATACTACTTTTCTAAGAAGCTCAAGGAAGTCAATCACCTTAAAGAGATGGGAAAGCCCATCATTAACCTAGGTGTAGGATCGCCGGATATCCAGCCACCGGCTGATGTCATCGATGCCATGATCGCTGCTACTCAAGATGATAAGGCGCATCAATATCAGCCTTATGCCGGCATCAGGGAACTTCGTGAAGGCATTCAGTCGTTCTATGCGACGAACTATCAGGTTTTGTTGGATGTGGATAAAGAGATATTGCCGCTGATGGGCAGCAAGGAAGGGATTATGCATATTTCCATGGCATTCGTGGATCCAGGCGATGAAGTATTAGTTCCGAATCCGGGCTATCCTACTTATTCGGCCGTTACTCGGCTTATGCAGGCCAATGTGAAAAGTTACGACCTGAAAGCTTCAAATGGCTGGCAACCGGATTTAAATCAACTGGCTGACTTAGTGACGCCAAAAACCAAGCTGATGTGGATTAATTATCCGCACATGCCTACTGGTGCTAATGCAGATGATGAGGTTATACAATCACTTATCAAATTTGCCAGAGACCATAACATTTTACTGGTTAATGATAATCCTTATAGTCTCATTTTGTCAACTAAAGCATTTAGTTTGTTAAGGTATTACAAGCCTTATGATCAGTTATTAGAATTAAACTCATTAAGCAAATTATTTAATATGGCTGGATGGCGTATAGGTATGTTATGTGGTAATGAAAAATTGATTAAAAATGTAGTTCAGGTAAAATCTAATATGGACAGCGGTATGTTTTATCCTATACAAAAAGGAGCTGTCAAAGCTTTATCTGCTTCATCTTCATGGATGAGTACATTAAATCAAGAATATGCCACTCGCCGTAAATTGATTTGGCAGCTTTGTGATCAATTGGGATTAAATTATGACAAGCATGCTAGCGGATTGTTTGTTTGGGCAGAAATTCCGTCGGCGGTCAATGAAGAAGATTTATCAGACAAGCTACTTCACGACTATGATATGTTTGTAACGCCAGGTTCCGTTTTTGGCGGTCATGGAAAAGGCTATATGAGATTCTCACTCTGCGCTAAACCATCTGATATTCAAATATCTATAGAAAGAACTAAAGCATTTAATCTATGAAAATAATAGGAATTGGTTTAGGCTTGATAGGTGGTTCAATGCTGTTAAGTCTGCGACAAACAGTACCCGATGCTACATTTTTAGGTAAAGATATAGCAGATGAACACTTAACTCAGGCCAAAGATTTAGGCATTATAGATGAAACGGCTACTGATGATGATCTAAAGGAAGCGGATATAGTTGTAGTGAGTATTCCAGTGGATATCGCTGTTAATGAGATGAAGCGCATTTTAAGTCGAATTGGCCCGGAGACGCTTGTGTTGGATACGGGATCAACTAAAGGAAATATTTGTGAGCAATTAACTGATCATCCTAAGCGAGATCAATTTTTAGCCACACATCCCATCGCCGGTACGGAATTCTCAGGACCAGGGGCGGCATTTAAAGGACTTTTTACGGATAAGACCATGATCATTTGTGAGATAGAAAAGACTCGTTTTAAACTTCAACAACGCGCGATAGATTTGTTCGGTCAAATGCAGATGAACATTAGGTACATGAATCCAAAAGAACATGATCAGCATATTGCTTATGTGTCTCATCTATCGCATATCAGCTCATTTATGTTAGGAAAAACCGTAATAGACAAAGAAAAAGACGAGCGAGATATTTTTGACCTGGCTGGCAGTGGTTTTGCATCAACAGTTAGGTTAGCCAAAAGTAACCCCAAAACCTGGACGTCTATTTTTAAAGATAATAGGGTAGAAGTGAAGCAGGCATTAGATCATTATATCAAACATTTGCAATCTTTTCAGCAGGCTTTAGTTCAGGAGGAATATGATCAGCTTTATACGGAAATGGATAATACAAATCGATTAAAAGATATCTTAAAAGGAATCACATTATAACAAACAAGCAATGGAAAATCATAAGAAATTTAGAAACTGGTTAGATGCTTTCCAATTAGAGCATCCGCTGGTCATAGCAGGACCTTGTAGTGCGGAAACCGAAGAACAGGTCTTAGCGGTAGCTCATCAATTAAAGGATACGGATACATCCGTGATGCGCGCCGGCATCTGGAAACCGCGAACTAAACCCGGTAACTTTGAAGGGGTAGGCAAGATAGGTTTAGACTGGCTCAAAAAAGCTAAAGCAGAAACCGGCTTAAAAATCGCTACAGAAGTCGCTAATAAAGCACACGTTGAACTAGCATTAGAAGCTGATATCGATATTTTATGGATAGGCGCCAGGAGCACCGTTAGTCCGTTTATTGTTCAAGATATTGCTGATGCGCTAAAAGGAACGGATAAGATTATTCTGGTGAAGAACCCGGTGAATCCTGATTTGGCCTTATGGTTAGGTGCCGTAGAACGATTGCATAAAGCAGATATCGATAACTTAGGTGTGATCCACAGAGGTTTCTCTACCTATGAAAAAACCCGTTACCGCAACAATCCGGAATGGCAATTAGCGGTTGATTTACAAAACGAGTTTCCAGATTTACCACTTATTGTAGATCCTTCGCATATTGGCGGAAGCCGCGATATGATATTTGATATCTGCCAGACGGCCTTAGACCTTAATTATGATGGGATGATGGTAGAAACGCATAGAAATCCTGATAAAGCCTGGAGCGATGCCAAACAGCAAATCACCCCAAAAGCTTTAGATCAAATGACAATTGATTTGAAAATTAGAAAAGAGCACGGCGAGGCTGCGGAATTCAAGAATAAATTAAATACGATGAGGACTAAGATTGATGTGATTGACCACCAGATTATCAATCAGCTAGGCAAAAGAATGAAAATCGCTGATGAAATAGGCGCACTTAAAAAGAAAAATAATGTAGCCATTCTCCAGAACAAGCGATGGAATGAGATTTTAGATAAAATGATACAGGCCGGTAATAATAACGGTTTAAGCGAAGATTTTGTCAACAAGTTTTTAAAAGCTATACATCAGGAGTCTATAGATCATCAGCATAAAATATTGAGTAAAAACGATTAGAAAATCAACAGAAGTCAACAGAAATATTTATTTTTATAATATGATGAAATGCTTGATCATTTTCTGTTGGCTTTGCTTAACTTTTGATATTAACGCTCAGGTAAACAATTTTAAAATAAAGGATGATAAACGCTCAGAAAAAATCAAATTTGAGCTTTTTAACAATCTGATTATTATTCCGGTTAAGGTTAATGACGTAGAACTTAAGTTTCTGTTAGACTCCGGTGTAGATAAGACGGTGCTTTTTAGTTTTGAGCAAATAGACTCATTAGCCTTAAAAAACACAAAAAGCATACGTGTAAAAGGTATTAGCGGTGTTGAAAGTATAGAAGCTTATAAATCATCTAACAACCGTATTAAGATTAAAAATATCTATAATAACCAATCTGATATTTATGTGATATTTGATCAGGAGAATTATCTATCTGGGAGTATAGGAACGGTGATCAATGGTGTGATTGGCTATGACTTGCTTAAAGATTTTGTAATCAGGTTTGATTACGAATTAAAGAGATTAAAATTTTACACGCCTTCTAAATTTCACAGACCTCTCGTATTTTATAAAGACCGAAGCTTGTCATTTATCAATAACAAGCCTCATTTAAAAGCAGAAATATCAGATGGTGAAATGGGCAGACATAAGGATAGATTTTTGATAGATACCGGTTCTGGTGACGCTGTTTGGGTATATCAAAAAGATTCTATCGATTTGCCGAAAGCTAAATTTGAGGACAACTTAGGCTTTGGTTTTCAGGGCGTCATTACCGGTTATAGAAGTAAAGCCGATCGTTTTCAGATAGCTGATTTTACATTTGATAATGTGAATATCGCCATTCCAAATTTTGATAATGCAATCACCCAAAGACGGATAGGCGCTATAGGTGGCGAAATTTTAAAACGTTTTAAATTTTTTCTTAGCTATCCGGACAAGAAAATATTTTTAAAAAACAATTCGTTTTTTAAAGACGAGTTTATCTATGATAAGAGCGGTTTATTGCTAAGATATGGCGGTTTGAGCATTGTTGAGAAGCGGATACCGGTTAAAGTTTCAATACAGAAATCCTCCAGTGAAAGTTATGGGAGTATTAATAAAGACAACACTTATAAAACCATTTACGAAATTAAAAAAATGATCACCATAGCCGGTATAAGAAAGGATTCGCCTGCTTCTAAGGTTGACTTACAAGTAGATGATTTAATTACACAACTACAAGGTAAAAACATCAATAGATATGATTTAAAAGAAGTAAGAGAGTTGCTAAGCAGCGAAAAGGGTAAACAAATCGAGATGCAAATTAACAGAAACGGTGTTTCTAAAAAAGTTAAGTTTAAATTAGAAGACAGAATGTACTAATTACTGACAACAATCCCTTTAACTTTTAAACTGACAATAGAATTTTCTGCATCAGAAAACACGGTAATCGTTCGCCGGATAGGCCCTATTTTTTTAGTATTGTAAAGAATGGTGATTTCTTCTTCATCTTTAGGCGGGATTGGCCGCTTTGGAAATTTTTCTATTTTGATGTGTCCGGTAGTTTTAATACTGTCAATAATGACGTTTTGATCACCGGAATTTTTAAAAGAAATCGTCTTTTGGGCTATTGTGTTTTCTTTTACCTCACCAAAATCAATTACCTTTTTTTCAAAGTTTAACTGTCCTTTGTTCTGTGTGTATGCTATTGAACTTAGAATCAAAAAAATAAATAAAATAGTTTGATGTTTCATAAGATGAATTTTACCAAATATAAAAGCTTTCTTAAAAACATAAAAACAATGTTGTTTAATAAATTAAAATCATTTTTGCTTAGCTGGGAATATGCCTATTTTTGCGAAAATTTATTGCATGAAATCATCGGAAGCCTATCAACCCGAACAATTAGAGGCCAAGTGGTACAAGTACTGGATGGAGCATAATTATTTTCATTCAGAAGTAGATGAGCGTAAGCCTTATACTATTGTTATTCCGCCACCTAATGTGACCGGAGAACTTCACATGGGGCACATGCTTAATAACACTATTCAAGATGTGCTAATACGTCGCGCCCGATTGCAGGGTTACAATGCCTGCTGGGTTCCTGGAACTGATCACGCTTCTATTGCTACCGAGGCTAAAGTTGTAGAAAAGCTTAAACATGAAGGTATAGATAAAAGCACTATTTCCAGACAAGCATTTATGCAGCATGCTTGGGAATGGAAGGAAACTTACGGGAATAAAATATTAGAGCAGCTTAAAAAACTGGGGGCTTCCTGCGATTGGGATCGTGTAAAATTTACGATGGATCAGGATTTAAGCGAATCTGTATTAAAGGTTTTTATAGA
The DNA here is from genome assembly GCA_031581455.1 of Psychroflexus sp. Taxonomy (GTDB): domain Bacteria; phylum Bacteroidota; class Bacteroidia; order Flavobacteriales; family Flavobacteriaceae; genus Psychroflexus. Next base: position 6,457 of record JAVLBJ010000023.1, read on the forward strand.
TCTTCATGAGAAAGGTTTGATTTACAAAGGCACTAGAATGGTCAACTGGGATCCTAAAGCGCAGACAACATTATCAGATGAAGAGATAGATTATACTGAACGGTCCGGGCAACTGTATTACATCAAATACCCCATAGTAGGTGAAAACGCATTTATGCAGATAGCCACAACCAGACCGGAAACTATTTTTGGCGATACGGCGCTATGTGTAAATCCTGATGATGAAAGACTGCAGTCGTTTATAGGAAAAAAGGCTATTGTACCGATAGTAAACAGAGAAGTAGAAATTATAGCTGATGAACAAGTAAATCCGCAATTTGGAACCGGTTGTTTAAAAATCACGCCGGCTCATGCTGAAACGGATTATGTGATAGGTAAAAAACATGATATAGAATTTATAGACTGTCTTAATGATGACGGCACCTTAAACCATTACGGGCAGAAATATGAAGGCAAAGATCGCTTTGTAGTGAGAAAAGAATTTAGCAAAGCGCTGGAAGAGGCCGGTTTTTTGTTGAAAAAAGAAAATTATATCAACAAAGTAGGCCTATCAGAAAGAACCAAAGTGCCGGTGGAACCTAAGTTATCCAACCAATGGTTTGTAAGCATGAAACCATTAGTTGAACCCGCGATTAAAGCTGTTTTACAAGATGATAGCATCAAGTTGTTCCCTGAAAAATTTAAAAATACTTATCGCCACTGGCTTGAGAATATCAAAGACTGGAATATATCACGTCAACTCTGGTGGGGTCATCGTATTCCGGTATATTATTACGATCAGAACAGCTATGTAGTTGCCATGACAGAAGATGAGGCGCTTGAAAAAGCCAGAGAAAAATCCGGCAATCATGATATGCAGTTAGATGATTTGCAGCAGGATGAAGATGTGTTAGACACCTGGTTTTCTTCCTGGTTATGGCCAATGAGCGTTTTTGACGGCATCAGATATCCCGATAATAAAGAGATAGCGTATTATTACCCTACAAAAGACTTAGTTACCGGACCAGATATTTTATTCTTTTGGGTGGCTAGAATGATCATTGCTGGTTATGAATACCGCGATGAGCGTCCTTTTGAAAATGTTTATCTTACAGGTTTAGTTCGCGATGCCCAGCGAAGGAAAATGTCTAAATCTTTAGGCAATTCACCTAATGCGTTAGCGTTGATCAAAAACTTTGGGGCAGATGGTGTGAGAGTAGGTTTACTCCTTAGTAGTGCTGCCGGTAATGATTTGCTTTTCGAAGAATCTTTATGTCAGCAGGGTAAAAATTTTGCTAATAAAATATGGAATGCAACAAAATTGATAAAAGGTTTGATCGTAGACGATCAACTGGAACAACCGGATTATGCAGAAAATGCTTTAAATTGGTTTGATCAACAGTTTAATGCTACTTTAGCTCAGATAGAAGATCATTACAGCAAATACAGAATTTCAGATGCCTTGATGAGTATTTATAAGTTGATATGGGACGACTTTTGTTCCTGGGTATTAGAATCTATCAAGTCAACTGATCAAAAGATAGATAAAACAACCTATGACAGGTTAACAGGTCAATTGGAAAAATGCCTGCTTATTTTGCATCCTTTTATGCCTTTTGTTACTGAAGATATATGGCATCAACTGCAAAACAGAACAAAAGAAGAAGCATTAATCATCAGTCAATATCCAGAACATGGCGAGTTTGATGGCCAGATTTTACAATCATTTAATGTTGCTAGAGAGATCATTAAAGGTGTTAGGCATTTAAGAAAGGAGAAGAATATAGGTTTTAAGAAACAGCTCAAACTATATTATTTGACGGGAAATAATAAACATCCTAATCAACTAAATGCTTTAATCGAAAAGCTAGCAGCAACCACAGTGCCAAAAGCTGTTGATGAATTTCCTGGAAATATTTTAAGTTTCCGTGTAGATTCAATTGAATACGCTGTAGAAGCAGAAGGTTTAATCGATGTTGAAGCTGAAAAACAAAAATTAAACGAAGAGCTAAGATACTATCAGGGATTTTTAAAAGGTGTAGAGAAAAAACTTTCTAATGATAAGTTTGTTCAGAATGCACCTGATAAAGTTGTTGATATGGAGAAAAAGAAAAAGCAGGATACTTTGGATAAAATCAAAACAATAGAGGAAAGTTTGAGTAGGCTAGAAGTCTGATTCTTTGAGGCCAAGCTCCTTCATTGTGAGTTTAATATATTTGATTTTAGCCTGCTTAGGTCTCATTTGTTGTACCTGAAACATGGCATTAGCTTTAAATGCATTGATGAGTTCTTCACCGTTTTCAGGTAAATGTCTAACTTCCAGCCTGTCTTCGTTTGTAGCTAATTTGTAGTAGGAATAGAATCTTAGCAGGGTATCCTGAGGGAATCTTTTAGATGTGTTTCTTACCACATTGTAGCACTTTTGAAATAGTGATTCTAGCTCTTTTTTATCTAATTGATTCAATTCCATTTCTAGTTACTTTTAGCAGCGATAACTGTTTGAGCACCTTTCACCGTATCATTTATGTTAACCTTTGCCGAAGTGTTTAACGGCAGCAATACATCTACACGCGAACCAAATTTTATAAATCCACTATCATAGCCCTGTTTTACATTTAAATCTAATTGTGCATAATTAATGATTCGTCTGGCTACTGCACCAGCGATTTGTTTATACATCACAGGGCCGAAGGCATCAGTATCAATAACCACAGAGGTTTGTTCATTATCTGAACTCGATTTAGGATGCCATGCCACTAAATATTTTCCTTTATGATATTGATTATACACTATTTTACCGCTTAAAGGATATCTGGTAACATGAACGTTTAAAGGTGACATAAAAATCGATATTTTTAACCGCCTGTCTTTAAAGTACTCATCTATATCAACCTCTTCGATGGCCACAATCTTGCCGTCTACCGGTGCCAAAACATGATTTTCTGATGCGTTGATTTTGCGTTTTGGGTTTCTAAAAAACTGCGCGATTAAAATGAAAACCGTAAAAGTAATCCCAAAAACCATATATTGATAGAATGATGGTATGGATAACCTATCCACTATTAAGTTTATTACAATAATAGTAATAAGCGTTTTCGCTAATATTTTTAAACCTTCCTTATGAAACATGATTCATCATAAATAAATAAGCAAATACAAATGTACTGGAAAATAAAGTACTGTCCATACGATCAAAAATGCCACCATGCCCCGGAATTAAGTTGCCACTGTCTTTCACTTCAGCCAGGCGTTTAAATCTTGACTGAACTAAATCACCTAATGAGCCGGCTATTGATATTATTAAAGCCATTAACATCCATTCATATTGGTTGAGATTCTTGGACCAATTGGCTATAAAAAATGAAACAATTAAACCAAATACAAATCCTCCTACAAAACCTTCAACTGTTTTTTTAGGTGAGATTCTTTCAAATAATTTATTTCTTCCAAAATGTTTACCTATTAAATAGGCAAAAGAATCATTAACCCACATGATGAGTAAAAATCCTATTAACAGCCAGGGTTCATAGTTGTCAAAACTAATCGGTATTAACAGTAAAAACAAAAATGAAGGTATAATATATAGCAAAGTAATCAGATGTTTCTTTTTATTAAAAACCGGTATTTGCTTAGAAAAAAATAAATCAGCTAGCAACAAAAATTTAATCAGTATAGTAATAAGCATTAAAAAGAATAGAAACGTATCATTTAAATTTAAAAATGTAAATGAAGACAGTGTTATAATAAGAACGATATAGGCTAATATGTTACTAAATATCAGGAGTTTTTGGACTTCGTAAAGACAAATGATGCCCAATATTAAGAATAAACTAAAAAGAACATATTTTCCTATGAGCGCTGCTGATACAAATAAAGATATATATATAAAACCAGCTAAGGCACGTTTTAATGTTTCGTTTTGAACAGCCATTTTATAAATCTTCTAATAAGAGTAAATATAAATTTTTAGAGATACTCCCATAGCTCATAAAATCAACATCATCCTTTTCTCTAAAAGTTTTTAAAGTGCGAATATTGGTTGGGATTTGATTTTTATGCTTTGTATTTATGTTTTGAAGCCCAAGTGATATAGTTTCGATAAGTTGGCTGGTTGTAGCGTAAACAATGATGTTATAGGGCAGTTCTTCTGGTTTTTTTTCACCTATTTGATCTGATGACATAAGAATAGCACCTGTATTAGCGATTAAAAACTCACAATCTGTAAGTAAATAATCTTCATGACCTTTGTCGGCAGCATTTAATTTATAAAATTGACCAAATTTATTAAATAAAGATTCTTTTCTGTAACTAACCTTAGCATTTTGCCAATGATTTTCATCGATAATAGATTGAAAACTCTCTTTTAAATCTGCCTTATTAGAACAATAGATAAATTTGCCGCCATTCTCTTTAAAATTTAACGTAAACTCTTCATCAATAGGAGGCTTTTCAACAGGCTTAAATTTAGATTCAGATTCAGCTTTAGCATCTTTGTTAGAAATACCTAAAGCTGAAAGTAACCTATCTACTAAATTCATGTAATTATATTATGCCATTCAAAAATATAAATATTTGATAAATAATGTGCATGTATTAAAAATTTAAAACGTCTCATATCATATTGATAAAATAATCTATGTAAATCTACGTGTTATCAGGCGTTTGTGTTTTAGATTTTTCGTTTTGCTCACCATCATTATTATCATCATTTTCCTCTGATGAATTATCATCATCTTCACTCAACGCATTGATTAATCTACCATTATCCTTAGCCTTAGACGATTTACTCCCGGTGACGACTTTAGATTTTTTCCATGGTCTTTTTCCAAAAATGCGCTCCATATCATCCTTAAAAATCACTTCACGATCTAACAACATATTGGCTAGTTCTGTAAGCTTATCTTTATTTTCAGTCAAAATTTTAATAGCGCGCTTGTACTGTTCTTCAATAATTTTAGAAATTTCTTCGTCAATTAGCTCAGAAGTCTTTTCACTATAAGGTTTAGTAAAGCTATAATCACTTTGACCGCTGGAGTCATAAAAAGTTAAGTTACCTACTTTTTCATTTAATCCATATACGCTAACCATAGCTCTTGCCTGCTTAGTCACTTTTTCTAAATCGCTAAGCGCGCCAGTTGAAATTTTATCAAAAATGATTTTTTCTGCAGCACGTCCCCCAAGGGCAGCACACATTTCATCAAGCATTTGCTCTGAGCGAACGATATATCTTTCTTCAGGCAAATACCAGGCAGCACCTAAGGATTGACCTCTGGGAACAATTGTTACTTTTACCAGTGGTGCAGCATGCTCTAACAACCAGCTGACGGCAGCATGACCGGATTCGTGATAAGCTATGGCTGTTTTCTCTTCCTCTGTCATTATTTTATTCCGCTTCTCCAGTCCACCAATTATCCTATCTACTGCGTCAAGGAAATCTTGTTTTCCTACTGCCTGTTTGTTTTTTCTAGCAGCCACTAAGGCAGCTTCATTACAGGCATTAGCGATATCTGCACCTGAAAAACCAGGTGTTTGCTTAGCTAAGAATTCTACATCTAATTCTTTAGAAATTTTCTTTAAAGGCTTTAAGTGCACTTCAAAAATCTCTTTTCTCTCGTTTAAATCTGGAAGATCTACTGAAATTTGACGGTCAAACCTACCGGCTCTAACTAAGGCTTTGTCTAAAACGTCTGCACGGTTAGTAGCTGCCATTACGATAACATTGGTTTTACTATCAAAACCATCCATCTCCATTAACAACTGATTTAGCGTGTTTTCTCTCTCATCATTAGAACCTGACATATTGCCTTTTCCACGTGCTCTACCTATGGCATCAATCTCATCAATAAAGATGATAGCTGGTGATTTTTCTTTAGCTTTTTTAAATAGGTCTCTCACTCTTGATGCACCTACACCAACGAACATTTCAACGAAATCAGAACCAGATAATGAGAAGAAAGGAACATCTGCTTCTCCCGCTACAGCTTTAGCTAATAAAGTTTTACCTGTTCCAGGAGGGCCAACTAATATAGCTCCTTTTGGTATTTTACCACCTAGATTTGTGTATTTGTCTGGCTTTTTAAGAAAGTCTACAATTTCCTGCACTTCTTCTTTAGCACCTTCTAACCCGGCGACATCTTTAAAGCTTACTTTTACATGCTCTTTTGCATCAAACATTTTAGCTTTAGACTTTCCAATATTAAACAATTGTCCACCTGGGCCACCACCGCCTGAGCCACCGCTCATCCTTTTCATAATAAATATCCATATCCCTATTATGACCACAAATGGCAGAAGCGTGATAAAAATATCACCCCAAAAGTTATTGCGTGTATCGTATTTTACTTTAGTATCTAATTGATACTCATCAATATTTTCATTGATTTTATTTTCGAAGTTATCCATACTTCCAAACTCAAAAGTGTAATCAGGTCCTTTAGAGCCCGGGAGCACTTGATCACTTCCGGAATCTTTATGAATAGATTTTTCTTTAGCTTTATCTTTTAAATAAACTTCGGCTATTCTCTCGTTTTTAAACGCTACAACTTCATCTACATCACCATTTTTCAAGAAGCTGTAAAACTCTGATGGTGTGGTTTCTTTAACAGAACCAAAACCACTATTTCCAAAAAATTGAATGCCTATAAATAATAGAATAACACCAATGTAAATCCAATAGGAATTAAATTTGGGTTTTTTTGGATTAGAGTTGTTGCTGTTATCTTTTTTAGTCTGCTTTTTCTTATCTGTCATTCTCTATTTTATTAAAATCTGATGTAACCTGTTCTATTTTTGCATCGCCCCACATATCTTCTAAGTTATAATATTCACGAACGTGGTTTTGAAAAATGTGAACCACAATGTCCACATAATCTATTAATATCCACTCAGAATTCTGGCTATCCTCAATATGCCAGGGTTTTTCTTTTAATTGCTTGCTTATTGTTTTATTTACTGAATTTTTTATCGCTTCTACCTGCGTAGATGAATTACCTGAGCAAACTACGAAGTAATCGCATACTGTATTTTCTAACTCTCTGAGATCTAAAAGTGTAATTTGATGTCCTTTCACATCTTCAATTCCACTTATTATATACGTTAAAAGTTCATCTTCACTAGTTTTTTGAATCAAATTCTATTTATTTTAGTTGCAAAATTATTGATTTACAAAGATACCATTTGGTAGTTAACAAAACATTATTTTTAGTTTTATATGAATATAATCAAACGATATGCCACATCATCTACTAATGACGCAATAAAAACAATTATACAAAAAAATAAACATATAGAACCCTTTTGCTTATTTGCAGAACGACAGGCATCTGGTAGAGGTCAATTAGGAACCAAATGGGACGCTGAACCTGGCAAGAACTTGACTTGTAGTTTTTTTTTCAACAATATAGATTTGGGGTTAACAAATCAATTTTTGCTCTCATCTACAGTAGCTTTAGCAGTTACTAAAACATTAGACAAATTAGGTTTAAAAGGCTGTCAAATTAAGTGGCCAAACGACATTTTGACAGAGCGTCATCAGAAGATAGCTGGAATTCTAATAGAAAACACCCTCAATGGTCAAAATATCAATCACAGTATAATAGGTATAGGCATTAATGTTAATCAAAAACAATTCTCTAACTTACCTCATGCGACCTCACTGGCCATTGAAACTGATCAATATTTTGATTTAGATAGAGTATTAGATAAACTTGTAGCTCAAGTGGAGCAGTTACCAGAACTCTTGAAAAGTAACTTAGGTTTTGAAGATTACTATGACCATCTTTATAAGTTTAATCAAAAAACAGAATTCATAGACGTTAGGGGTCAGCACTTTATTGGCCAAATTCAAGGGGTCACACCTTATGGCTTGCTAAAGGTGTTTAGATATGATAAAAATTGCATTGAAAAATTTAACCTTAAATCAATTAAGTTTAGTTACCTATCGTCATAGCGTTTTTGGAGGTTATCTACTAATTTATTGATAAACTTCTCTATGGGCGATTTAATCATCATGGCCATCATACTATTAAACTGCCCGGCAAACTTTAAATAGACTTGCGATTTGTTATCTTCTATAGATAATATATTGATTTCCAGATCAAAACTAAATTTATCAGACGCTGATGTTAGGACTATTTGCTCAGAGGGTGTTTGCGCTTTAGGCTTTAAACGGATTTCCGGCATTCCACTAAGCTGAAAATTAAATTGTTCATTTTCTACTACTTCAAACTTTTCAATAGAAGATGGCATCAATTCTTCAAAGTTACTGGAATGCGTCAAGAACTCAAATATAGCATGTTGACTTTGATTGACTTCTGTTTTATCTGTTTTTAATTCCATTTTCAAATGTTTTTATCCAATTTTCCGGGTCTTTACGCCAGTTTTTAAGCAATTCAAAGTCTTTTTTTGTCAGGTAATTGGTTTCGTAGGCTTGTTTTATCAGGAAATCATAATTGCTTAAACTAAAATAATCCAGGTTTTGGTTCTCAAAGCGGACTTCAGTATCAGCAAATCCATAATCAAATATAGAAGCAACAGCTTTTACCTTAGCATCAATAGATTTGTTGATTGCCTCTACTGCCTGAAGACTGCTTTTTCCTGTACTGATTAAATCTTCTATAACCACCACTTTAGAGTTATTCTCTATCTGCCCTTCTATTTGATTCTTTTGACCGTGAGATTTAGGTTGAGGCCTTACATAGGCAAAAGGCAAACCTAACTGATTAGCCACAAGGGCACCAATGCCGATCGCGCCGGTCGCTACCCCAATGATGGCATCGGGCAGGCCTATTTTATGTTCAATACCTTTACTGAGCTGGTATACTACGTGGTTTCTTATATCCGGAAAGGATAGTAATATTCTATTGTCGCAATATATGGGAGATTTCATCCCACTAGACCAGGTAAATGGTTCATGAGTTTCCAATTTTATTGCTTTTATTTGCAATAAAAATTGCGCAATATTTTTAGCTACGTGCTCATCAAAAATCATTCAACAAATGTACAAAGTTTTCCTTAATGACAGGCTTATAATCTTATCTACACAAAAAGATTTTGGAGATGATTTTACGTCAATGCCCATCAAGAAAACCAATCTTCAAAAAGTGTTTAAAAAAGTAAAAAAGGGAAAGATTCAAAACCTTAACCTTTTCCATAAAAGAGAAGATAAACTTTTAAAGCACTTAAAAAAGAAATTAAAAACGGTTATAGCCGGTGGTGGATTAGTGATTAATAAAAACGGTGAGATTTTATTTATTTACCGTAAAGATAGATGGGATTTACCTAAAGGAAAAACAGAAAAAAATGAGACGATTGAAGAATCTGCCATCCGCGAAGTTGAAGAAGAAACTAAGGTTAAGGGTTTAGTGATTAAAAAATTAATTCAACCTACTTATCACATAATCGAATCTAATGATACCTATAAATTAAAAGAAACCTTTTGGTTTGAGATGCATACACAATATACCGGCGATTTAACACCTGAAGAAGAAGAAGGTATAGAAAAGGCAGAATGGAAGAACTTAGAAGCTACAAAAGAGGCCTTAAAAGATACTTATGAAAATATAAAATTGTTATTTCCCTATAATTTTCAGCCCATCCCGGAAAGTAAAAAAGTTTTTTAATATATTTATAGTGTTGATGTGAGGCTGTGAAAATCAACTGAAAAACAAATTTTAAGAGGAGCAAGTTAATCTTATCGTAACGCTTAAGCGTTGAGGAAAGTCCGAACACCGCAGCACATCACAGCGGATAACATCCGTCTATCGTGAGATAAGGACAAGTGCAACAGAAAGCATGTACAGGTTAAGCTGTAGTGAAATCAGGTAAACTCTGTGAGGTGCAATACCGCGTAGAAAGACGAAGTAGGCTTGTGCGGCCAAATGTCTTTGGGTAGGTAGCTTGAGGCTTTTGGTAACAAAAGTCCCAGATAAATGATAAGATTCCGCTTAGCGGAAACAGAATTCGGCTTATTAATTTGCTCCTCTTTTAATTATTGACCGCCTGTTTCTTTTCTATCTTCTTAAAGGGGAAAAGATAGGTGATTGTATAAGCCCAACCTACTCCAAAGCTTGAATTATCGTTAGTTTCAAAAAAACCTGGTATGTAAAGATGGTCATAATTAGTGATATCTGTTGCGCTAATCCGCGTCTTAAATTGGATATGCGTTCCTAAAAAAATATTTTTTATCATTTCGACTCTGAAACCAAGTTGAAACTCAACCCAACTGGCAAAAAGGCCGTCAAAGTTTGTTTTGTCAGTTCTTATGTCCTGATTGAAAAAATTATCGCGTGTATATATTCTATATTCCTGAAGCTCATGAGAAAATTGAGCTAAACCTAATCTGCCGCCTACATATATTTGATTTTGCATACCTAACCAATTATCATAAACATTCCAGTTGGCACCAGCTTTTAAATAGGTGCCAGTGGTTTTGTTAACTAAAACCTGATTTCTAAAAACAACATCATCAAAGCCTAATTCAGATGCTAAAAAAAGATCATCATTTATTCTGTAGTCGCCATAAAATTGAACACCCTGAAAGCCTTCATCATATAACGATCTGGTTATTTTATTCAAGTCTACACCTACACTTAATCCATAGCGTTCCTGATAAGAAATGGAATCTTGCTGTGCAAAAGTTACTGAATGAATAGACAGTGAACTAATGAAACATAAAAAGGTGAATATTCTCATCAGACTGTATTATACTTTTTCTCACATCGGTGTTTTTTATCCATTTTTCAGCTGGATTATCATCTAAAACCTGTACTTGTAAATCTAAAAACTCAACCTTAAATCCACAGGCTCTACTCACGTAGACATCACGTCTTGAATAGGTGAATCTAAGCCTATCTTCTGAGGGGTTTTCAGTACCTACATTTTTAATAAATCTATATTTGGTTTCATCGCTATCTGTAGCGAGTGGAATAGAAATGCTATTACCGCCTTCATAAGCTATTGTATCGCCTATGGTTTCGTTAATCAATACTAAATTATTAAAAGATTTGAGTTCTCCGGGACTGGCTATATCATAAAATTCAATATTGATTAGTGGGGTTACCTGAAAATTTTCACCACACAGGTCATCTCTTTGACAGCCAAATGTTAACACCAAAAGTAGTATAAAAACAACTTTTCTCATATACTGGCAATAACGATATTTTCTATATGATGCGTATGCGGAAACATATCTACGGGCTGAATATGATCTATTTTATACATATCTTTTAGCATCTCTACATCTCTGGCCTGGGTGGCTGAATTACAACTGACATAAGCTAACTTTTTAGGTTTGATATTCCTGATCATTTTTATGACATCTTTGTGTAAACCTTCTCTCGGCGGATCTACCACGAGTACATCCGGATGTCCATTTTTATCTATAAAATTCTCATGTAAAAGATCCTGGGTTTCGCCGCTATAAAATTTGGCGTTATCTATTTGATTGAGTTTTGCATTTTCAGCGGCATCTTTCACAGCATCTTCAACAGCTTCAATGCCTACAACCTGTTGACATTGATTGGCTAAAAACAAACCAATAGAGCCTATACCGCTGTATAAATCATAAAGTATTTCATCACCCTTTAAGTCAAGTAAAGTTTTTAATGTGCCATAAAGGACCTCTGCCTGATGTGAATTAGTTTGATAAAATGATTTAGGGCGGATTTGATATTTTAAACCCAGCATATCCTCTAAAATATAATCATTGCCATGATAAAGCATGATATTTTGATCGTAAATAGAGTCATTTTTCTTTTGGTTTATAATATAGTGCAAAGAAGTGATTTCAGGAAAATCTGAGTTAAGGAACGCCATCACGTCTTTTATTTGATCAGGCTTATCATCACAGAATTGGACAACTACCATGACTTCGTCAGTCTGAGAGGTTCTGATCATGAGTGTTCTCAATAATCCGGTTTGTTGATAAGGATCAAAAAAAGCATATCCTTTTTCAGTGGCATATTTTTTTAAACGCAATCTAATTCCATTACTGGGGTCTTTTTGAAGATGGCATTCTTTTAAATCTAAAACTTTATCCCACATTCCGGGAATATGAAGACCTAAAGCGTTTTTACCCTCTATTTTTTCATCAGATGCTATTTCCTCTTGTGTGAGCCAGCGATTGTTGCTAAAGGAAAATTCCATTTTATTACGATAATAATACTGGCTTTCGCTTCCTATAATAGGTGCGGCATGATCAACATCTATTTTACCTATACGTTTTAAATTTTCTAATACCTCTTTTTCTTTATAGTAAAGCTGAGCTTTATAATCAAAGTGCTGCCATTTACATCCACCGCAAGTGCCAAAGTGAATACATTTAGCTTCTACGCGTTTATCTGAATAGGTATGAAAAGCAGTAGGTTTAGCCATATAGTAAGCTTTGCGCTTTTTATAGGTCAAAACATCTACTTCATCACCTGGGACAACCTGATCTATAAAAACAACTTTACCATCAGGCGCTGTAGCAATACCTTTTCCTTTGCTACCTGCATCTTTTACAAATAAATGATCAAATTCTTTTCGCTTGGTTTTTCGTCTTGGCATAGCGCAAAAATAAACTTTTAGTTAAGATGATCGTTTAAACGTATTTAAAATCAGCCTAAATAAGCAGATTTTTATAGAGCTTGATATAGGTTTATCTACTTTTGTAAAAAATAGAGTTTATGAGTCAATATAGAATTCAATCTTCACAAGAAGCGATAGATGTAGAACAGAAATACGGCGCCCATAATTACCATCCATTACCTGTAGTTCTTAAAAAAGGTGATGGCGTTCATGTTTGGGATGTAGAAGGCAAGCAATATTTTGATTTTTTATCAGCTTACTCAGCTGTTAATCAAGGTCATTGTCATCCTAGAATACTAAAAGCGATGAATGATCAAGCTCAAGAAATATCATTAACTTCAAGAGCATTTCACAATGATAAGTTGGGCATTTTTGAAAAATACGCCTCAGAATATTTTGATTTTGAAAAACTGTTACCAATGAACACAGGTGCTGAAGCGGTAGAAACCGCTATCAAAATCTGCAGAAAATGGGCTTATGAAGAAAAAGGTATTGATGAAAAAGATGCGCAAATCATTGTATGTGATGATAATTTTCATGGCAGAACCACTACAATCATCTCTTTCAGCAATGACGAAGGCGCTCGCAAAAACTTTGGCCCCTATACGCCAGGATTTATAAAAATACCTTATAACGATACTGAGGCGCTTGAAAAAGCGATTAAAGACAATAATAACATTGCAGGGTTTTTAGTAGAACCCATACAAGGTGAAGCTGGTGTAAACACCCCTGATGATGACTTTATGCAGAAAGCAAAAACTATTTGCAATGCCCATAATGTCTTGCTTATGGCAGATGAAATCCAAACGGGAATTGCCAGAACCGGTGCTTTATTAGCGAGTTGTGGTCACTGCACATGTCAGGGACATTGCGAGCAGCAATCGACTTATGCCAAGCCTGATATGCTTATATTAGGAAAAGCCATTTCCGGCGGTGCTTATCCGGTTTCAGCTGTTATGGCAGACGATAAAATAATGAATGTGATTAAGCCTGGTCAGCACGGCTCTACTTTTGGTGGAAATCCAGTTGCCGCTATGGTTGCTATGGAAGCCCTTGAAGTGGTAAAAGATGAAAAATTAGCGCAAAACGCCCGAGCATTAGGACATAAATTTAGACATGCTATGCAGGAATTTATAGATACGACTGATCTAGTAAACAAGGTGAGAGGTCGCGGATTACTCAATGCGATTTTGATCAATGATTCGGAAGACAGTTCTACGGCATGGGATATTTGTATGGCTTTAAAAGAAAATGGCTTGCTGGCAAAACCTACACACGGTAATATTATAAGATTTGCACCTCCTTTAGTGATGACAGAAGATCAATTAGATGAATGTATATCTATAATCACCACAACGATTAAGGCATTTGGGGAGAAATTAGCTTCTCATTAATGTACATACGTTGATAATTAGGTAGATTCATTTTAGATTCTCCTATTATCTTATAATCATCATTTCTAAAAGTCTCGCCTGGTGCAGGTCGGCCATTGCCTATCATATTAAGTACTGTATTAAGCAGTGGCTCGTCTGTTTCCCCTAACTGGCCTAGATTAGCATAGTTTTCACTTTGGTCTACATCTGGTGCCAGTCCCTCAGTAAAGTCAGTAAAGCCTACAGAATTTACAGTTCTCAGAACCAACGGCTGAATGGCATACCTATGATTTGGATTTACATTCTGACGGGTAAAATCTTCAGAATCATATAAGGTAATAGACCCCTGAAATTTACCAACAGTGTTTGTTCCAACCTGTACGACATTGATGTAAGGGTTTAGTGCACTGATAAGCAATTCGCTGGCAGAAGCAGTAGAAGGTGAAGTTATGACATAAACCTCATTTAAATTAAGCGAATTAATACTGGCATTTCTACTGGTGCTGTTGTTAAAAAGGATTTGTTCATCATCAAAATTGCCATTGTACTCTTGCGTAGCATAAAGTTCACCTGAAAACTGTCCGGTAATCATACTGGCTAAATCTTCAGATGTAACTACGGCACCACCTGAATTGTATCTTAAATCTAATACTAAATCTGTAATATTTTGAGCGGCAAAATCGCCAAAAACGTCGTTAAGTTCGTTTACATTATTATCTATAAAACTATTATACATGAGATAACCTACTTTTTGATTACCTAAATCTATAACGTTAGTTCTATGAATGGGGTTTTCAGTAATCTCGGTTTGGTTTAAATTTACGCTTACATCGATACTTTCTACCTGATTTCCATTTAAGGTGGCTAATCCTAAACTAAAACTTTCTTGACTTAAAAGTGCCTTAAAATCTGTGTTTTCCGTAAATACTTCACCATCAATTCTGTTAAAAATCATCCCGCGTTCTATACCTTCTTGATCTGCGGGTGAATTATCAATGACATATCTTACATAGCCAAAAACATCACCTGATGAAAGAAATTGTACTAAACCAAATCGCATGCCAGAGTCTAAAGTAATGCCGTCTAGGTTCTGTTCAAGTGTTCTGAAATCTGAAACGATAAAGCTAAACTCATCACCTTCGCGTTGTAATGCCTCAAAAATAGCTTCAGGCGATTCAAAGCTGTTTAAATAATTTCTATATTGTTCATTATTATCAAATCTATCGTCTGCTAAGTCAGGTACATCAGATTTGTATAGATAAAAAATATTCATGGCTTTCCAGATAAAATCATTGATTTCCACTGCACTGGCCGGTCTTATGACATCATCTATATCATCATGGCAACTAACTAATACTGAAAAAAACATCAGTAAACCTAAAAAGCGAACCTTTGTGATCATGTTATTCAATTTTGGTTTAAAAGTAAAAACAAATAAGTTAATCACCATTTAAATTAAAAAATAGTTTTATCTATGTAACAAATGTATTCATTTATCGTCATCAAATTGAACAGTTGATTATGCAACAACAAGAATTCAACAAAATTGCTTACTCATGCGAAGGTAAAATGTTTCGGCTGGCACAGAGAATATTGATCTCTGAAGATGCGGCAAAAGATGCTGTTCAGGAAGTTTTTTTGAAATTATGGAATATTCGTGAAAAGCTGGGACGCGTCAATAATATTAGCGCCTATGCCATGCGAATGACAAAAAACTATTGTTTTGATAAGCTAAAAGCTAAAGATAGTCAAAACCTTAGCTTAGTTCATTCCAATATAGATCGCGAAGAAAAGTCCATTCAAGAAGTTATGGAAGTTAAAGATGAAGTTGATTTCTTAAAACGTGTGATCAATCAACTTCCGGAAAGAGAACGTACAGTAATCCATCTTCGTGAAATAGAGGAAATGGAATTACCTGCGATTGCAGAAATTACCGAGACAAAAGAAGGTAGTGTTCGCGTAGCCTTGACTAGAGCGCGAAAAAAAATTAAAGATGAAATGATAAAGTATAGAAAATCTTATAGATATGAAGCCTGAAGAACTCAATAAATTGCTGGATAAATATGAGCGAGCGGAAACCTCGCTTGAAGAAGAGCGTAGAATAAAAGATCATTATGCTCAGCAAAAGCCGGGTGATGAAGATGATGAATACAATAGCATTTTTGCTTTATATAAACAAGAGCAAAATAAATCTATCCCCGAATTGAGCAAGCCTAAGGCTTCTAAAACAAGCTTTACCTGGATGAAAATCGCAGCGGTTTTTGTGATGTTATTAGCCGGAGCTGTATTTTATCAGCAGTATCAAAATCAACAGGAGATAAAAAGGCAACAAGCTCGTGAAGCTTTTGATCAGACAAAAAAAGTCTTACAATTAGTAGCAACTGAGTTTCAAAAAGGTAAATCAAATTTAGTTTTACTTAAAGATATTAATCAAACCAAAAATGAATTTATTAAATAGATAATTATGAGAACAATAGGATTAACATTATTAATAGGGCTTTTCAGCCTAAGCGCAATGGCGCAAAATTTTGAACAGTACGGAGATAATCAATACGTAACTACCGTATCTATCGACAAGAATATGTTCAAGATGATGAGCAATTTAGAGCTCGAAAGCGAAAGTAAAGAAGCACAGGAATATTTAAAGTTAGTAGAAAGCTTAGAAGGTGTTAACTTTTACAAAACAGAAAAACCTTCTGTTAAAAAGGAAATGGCAAAAGATGTTGATGATTACGTCAATTCCGGTAAACTTCAAAATTTGATGAAAATCAAAGATAAGGGTAAAAATATAGGTTTCTATTTTATTCCCGGAAAAACGGATGAAATTATAAAACAACTTTTCATGTATGTTGATTCAGGTCTTGAAAATACAGATGAAAGTGTAGTTGTTATTATCAACGGAAATATAGATTTAAAGCAGATTTCTCAATTAATCAACAAGTTGAATTTGCCGGGTGGCGATTCACTTAAAGAAAAAACCAAGTAATTATGAAATCGTTATCAATAAATTTAAGCTTACTCGTCAGTATTTTAATACTGGCGAGTTGTAGCAATAGCATGAGTCTGGAAGAATACTTTGTTAAAAAAGGACAGGACAATAGCTATGTAGCCGCTAATCTATCAAGTGATGTTTTTCTTTCTGGCGCTAATTTATTACCAGAAGAGCGCGAGAAAATCGCCTCGATCAGAAAAATAAATTTTCTGGCATTTAAAAAAGATAATGATACGGTAAAAGCAAACTATGAAGCTGATAAAACACAGTTGAAGAAAATTTTAAATGATGAGGCATATAAATCACTGATGAAATTTAACGGTGATGGTAATCAGGTAAAACTGGTTTATACTGGGAATGATGTTAATATAGAAGAATTAATCGTATTCGCTGAAAGTGATAAAATGGGATTTATGGTAGCCAGACTTTTAGGTGATGACATGAAACCTAAAAATTTTTACAATCTGGTAAAAATGATGGATAAGCTGAATTTAAAACAGGCAGAAAGTTTTACTAAAGATTTAGATCTTTCTGACATCTAAACTATTTCTGCACTGATGCCTTCTTCTAATATTTTAGAACAGCGCGGTTTTAAATCTTTCATAGATCCTGATTTAACCGCGCATTTTCCTCTAAAATGTATTAATAAAGTGCATTGTTCTGCTTGTAAAGGTTCATGATCGCAGGCTTTAATCAATACTTCTATCACGTGATCAAATGTATTGACTTCATCATTGTAAACTATGATTTCATGTTCCTGATCAATTTTCTCTAAAACTTCTTCAGCTACTTCTTCTTTTACATTCATTACTTAGAAATTTTTACAAAAATAAAAAATACAGGAATTAGAGCGTTAAGATTTTTTCAATTTTAAGGCACACCATTCATTTATGACTCTTTTGTCAACCAATTGAAGGCCGTATTTAATCGCTTTATCGATAATGAGGTGCACATCTTTTTCATAAAATCCACTTACAAGTAACAAGCCTTTGTCTTTTAAATGTATATCATAATCTGCTATCTGATCTAAGATCACATTTCGCTGTATGTTAGCTAAAATAACATCATAACGGATATTATGCGCTAAGCGGTCAGCTAATTGCACTTGCTGAGGTTCCAGCTTATTTTTTTCTAAATTATCTATCGTGTTCTGGTAGCACCACTGATCATTATCCACAAAATTGACTTTTTCAGCCTTTGATTTTAAGGCAAATATACCTAAAACGCCGGTGCCGCAACCCATGTCTAATACCTGCTTATTCTGGAATTTTATCTGAATCATCAATTGAATCATGGCTTGTGTAGTCGCATGATGTCCGGTGCCAAAAGCCATTTTAGGCTGAATGATGATTTCTTGTAAATCGGGTTTCGGCCGATGGAACTCAGCTCTTATATAAACTTGATTATCAATCAGAATAGGAGCAAAGTGATTTTCCCATATTTTATTCCAATTTTGGTCTTGTACTGTTTTATAACTGATTTCTACGAACTCATTGAGTCCAAAAGCTGCTAAGACCTCAGTTATACTATGTTGATCAACTTTTGAAGCCTCAACATAGAGGAGAATACGGTTTGATTTTTCTTCTAAACCTAAATGATCCAGTTGGTTACAGGCGGCTATGATCAGTTCATAGTTGATTTGATCTGCATTAAAATCAATTTGAAAAACTAAGGTATCATCAGTCATTAAAATGATTTAGCGATAGCTATAAAATCATCTGGTTTTAGCGAAGCACCGCCAATCAATCCACCATCAATATCATTTTGGCCAAATAACTCTTCAGCATTCCTGGGTTTTACGCTACCGCCATATAAAATGGTGCAATTATTGGCTTGGACTTCGCTGCTTAGATCGATTAATTCTTTTCTGATATAATCATGCATTTCCTGGGCTTGCTCGGGTGAGGCAGTTTCACCGGTTCCGATGGCCCAAACCGGTTCATAAGCTATAATTAGATGATCGTACATTTTATCATCTAAAAGCGATAGGCCTTTTGCTAATTGCCTTTTTACTACGGCAAAATGTTCGTTCTCCTTGCGGTCTTCCAGTTCTTCGCCTACACAAAATATCGGCGTAAGACTTTCTTCGATACATTTTTTAACTTTTAGGGCCAGCAAATCATCATCTTCATTAAAAACAGCACGTCGCTCGCTATGGCCTATAATCACGTATTTAACATCAAAACTTTTTAGCATAGGAATAGAAACTTCACCGGTAAAAGCACCTTTATCTTCATAATATACATTTTGCGCAGCTAAAGCGATAGATTTATTTTTTACTAACTGATGTGTGGCATCTAAATTAGTAAACGGCGGCGCAATAATCATGTCCACATTTTTGTCTAAATGCTCAGCTTGTTCTAAAAGCGATTGTGTGATTTCTTGAGCCTCTTGTTTATCAGTATTCATTTTCCAGTTGCCGGCTAAGATTTGTTTTCTCATAATATTAAGTTTTGATTTTCGGGTCTAAGTAAGCATATATTATATCTACAAAGATATTGATAATGATAAACATAGTGGCTATAATAATCACTGCTCCCATAATAATAGGCAAATCCAGTAATTTTAAAGCCTCAACGATTTCTTTTCCCAGGCCATTCCAGCCAAAGATATATTCTACAAAAACAGCACCGGCAAGCATAGAGGCAAACCAGCCGGATAATGCTGTGATTACAGGATTTAGCGCATTTTTTAACGCATGTTTCCTAATGATATAACCTAAGCTTAAGCCTTTCATCTTAGCTGTTCTGATATAATCCTGGTCTAAGATTTCTAATAACGAATTACGCATTAACTGATTGACCACAGCTAAGGGTCTAATGCCCAATACTACCGCCGGAAGTATTAAATTTTTAAGCTGTAACTGATAGTTTTCCCCATAATCATCCAGTTCATAAAGGCTGCCCGTCATGTTTAAATTGGTATATTCATGAAGCACAAAACCAAACAGCCAGGCAAATAATATGCTGCTAAAAAAAGAAGGTACGCTCATGCCTAAGGTAGAAATCAGCTGTAAAACTCTGTCTATCCATAGATCTTTATACACCGCTGAAATAATCCCCATAAATACACCGATAAAAAATGCTAAAACAATGGATGTAATAGCTAAAATAAGGGTGTTTGGCAATGTTTCAGCAATAACTGCTGATACTTTTTTTCCGTTTTTTTGATAGGACTTTCTTAAATAAGGCGCTTTTATGGCCAGTTGATAATCAGACACTTTCATAAAAGCAACGCCATTATACTTGTCAGGGTCAAAATAGGTTGTAGCTGATTGATTTTGATGATGTACAGAAATAGGAGAGAGGTCGTTTAAATAGAGTAGATACTGCTGATAAAGCGGTAAGTCAAAGCCGTACTTATCATTGATAGCTTCTATCTGTTCTTCAGATTCATTTTGTCCCAACATCATTTGTGCGGGATCGCCAGGTAGAACGGTAAACAAAAGAAAAATAACGGTAATGACCCCAAAAAGCGTCAATAAAGCATTTTTTATTTTTCTACTTATATAATTGATCAATCTATAACTCGATTAAATTTAAGTCGTTCCAGTGCACCTTTTGGGTGATGACAGCATCTGCTATAATCAGCACACCCGGATTTGAACGGATAATGGTTTTGATAGCGGTTTCATCTGTAAAGTAAAAAGGAAAATCTAAATTGTAATTTTCTTTCAGTTGATTTTGACGTGCTTCTGATGATGCCGTAATAGCGGCTACTTTATAGCCTTTTTCTTTTGCATTTTCTGCCATTTGACCAATTTTTCGCCAGGGTGTTTTATTGCTTAAATCTAAATTATAAGCACATATTAACATAACACGATCTGCATTGAGATACTCATCTGTATAATCTTCACCTTTTTTATCTAAACTAAAGTCATGAATAGGCGGTTGATACCCGGGTTTGATCAATTCTGTGTTAACTTCTATAAATTCACCGTTAACATCCGGATACTGGCCATTTGTTGTGATTGTTTTTTTCTGTCCGTCAATGTTAAACTGCCATTTGTATTTATAAACAGCCTGCGGTGCATCTTCTGGGATTTTCATGCCTTCTTTAATGTTAGCGCCTATATGGTAAGGCCTGAAATCTATCATTGGTAAATGCGTCAATGCATCATAGGTAATGTACAGACACAAAATCAAACTGACCGACAATATCCATTTATGGGAAGAAACGGATGTAAATGGTTTGATCTTTTTAGGGTTCAGGAAAATGACCAGGATCAAGACCAGTAATATGATATCCTTTGTAAAGGATTGCCAGGGTGTGAGCGAAATTGCATCGCCAAAGCAACCACAATCCGTCACTTTATTAAAGTAAGCAGAGTAGAAGGTAAGGAAGGTAAAAAATAAGATCATCAGTAAAAGCAACCAGCGCGTAAATTTGATTTTAAACCCAATAATCAGCGCGATGCCTACTAATATTTCAAATATAACCACAAAAATGGATAATAGTAAGGTGTAAGGCTGTAAAAACGGTATATCTAAAACCGCTTCACTAAAATATTCTTTCAGTTTATAAGAAAAGCCTAATGGGTCTATTAATTTAACAAAACCGCTGAAAACGAATAATATGCCAACTAAATGTCTGACTAAATTTACGATAAACTTCATGCTGTTTCTTTTTCTGTCATTAAAATTAAGGCAAATAACGCGTAATTTACAATATCCTGAAAATTGGCTTTTATGCCTTCGCTCACAAGGGTTTTTCCCTGATTATCCTCTATGGATTTAATTCTTAGCAATTTTTGATAAATCAAATCTGTTAACGAGCTAATGCGCATTTCTCGCCAGGCTTCTCCATAATCATGATTTTTTTGGAGCATAAGTGATTTTGTAGTTTCAAGCGCTTCATCATAATAATTTTCTGCTTGTTTAACTTTTAAATCAGGGTGATCAACAATACCCAATTTGATTTGGATAAGGGCCATGATTGAATAATTGACCAATCCGATAAATTCATCTTCTTGTGAGTCTTTAATTTTTTGATGTCCATTAGACTGGATGGTACGTAAACGTTGCGCTTTGATATACAGTTGATCTGTAAACGATGTTAATCTTAGCACCCGCCAGGCACAACCATAATCTTTTAATTTTTTAACAAACAGCGACTTACATTTGGCTGCTTCCCGATCATAAGCTTTTTCTGTTTTCATATATCTAAAGTTCAAATATCGACTTAATTCGGGATTTGGACAAGTGGCGATAATTATTTCCAGCAAATTTTTCTCCTTTGCCGTTATTCTCTACAACCTTTACACCTTAGTAAGTCGCTTAATATTTTTTAGCAACGGCTAAAGTATCATCTGAAGAATGATCATTTATCAGAATAATTTCGAAATTTGGATAATGCTGATCTATGATAGAAGGCAAAAAATCATTTAAATTATTAGCCTCATTTTTAAGGGTAATGATGATAGAAACCGGTGGCTGACCGGTATTTTTCGTGGAAGATGACTTTACATTTATCTGGAAAGCAAGTAAATAAATCAACAAAACGCAAATAAACAATCCTGTTAAAATGGCGATGAGTATCAAATTATTTCCTTTTAAGCTTTTTCAGACTTGCAATCCTGTTCATCAGGCATTTTACCGCAAAAATTACACGCCTCTCCGCTTTTATTCAAGTGAGGACTTTGGCTGGCACATGTACCGGCAAATTTACCGTCCTTTTTACCCCATATTTTTATGGCGATGCCGGCAAATCCTAAAGCTAATAAAACGAATGTAATTATGAATAGTTCCATAATACAAATATAAGAATATGTAACCTAACAATCAAATATTGAGCGGTCAACTTCCTTATATTTGTAATTATGTGTCCGACTAAGCTATTAGATATCAGATTTAAGATGTTAGATAAATGACCTTTGACCTT
>JAVLBJ010000108.1:0-3699 GCA_031581455.1 Psychroflexus sp.
ATAGAACGATGCTAAATGGGACAAAGAACAAAAGCGGAAGGATGTTAAAAAAAGATACGCCCGTCCTTGTAAGAAGATAGCGGATGATCTTGCTCCTTTTAAAAGGCAGTATCAAATAAGGTTTGATATTCATCACCGGTAGTTGCTGCATAAAAAATCGGATCAGCAGATCGGCCAGGAACCAGTAGATCAGGAACGAATTAACAATGATCAAAGGGTCATCAACATCCAATGCCTTTTTGATTATATAAAAGCTGGCAATACCCATGAACAAAGCAATACCACCAAAATAGATGAATCCCAGGATGATCAAGATCCTTATCGCCAGATTCATTTGAAAATAGGATGAGCGTCTAAATCCTTTCCAGGCTAATGATATCAGCTGTTTCATCTTTTTTATTGATTGGTGTTAGTTTTGTTGATTTGTTACAAATGTAGGCATAAAACTATTTAAAAAAATTGATTTTTTAATTCAGTTTTCAATAATAATGAGTTAGAACCAGCTTATAAGGGCACTGTAAAATAATCTTTTATTTGATTCTGAAAAAGCTTATCAACACATTGTTAAAATACAATAAGATCTATTCAGCTCAGTATCAAAAAACTTTATTTTGCTAAAAATAGATGATGAACAAATTACTGGAACAAGATTTTTATCTACGCGATGATGTGGTTCAAATAGCGAGAGACCTTATCGGTAAAAAACTGATCACAGCATTTGAAGGTCAAATCACGGGCGGCTATATTACAGAAACGGAAGCTTATGCCGGAAAAGGCGATCAGGCTTGTCACGCCCATTTAGGAAAGTTCACTAAACGAACCCAGGTGATGTATGAAACCGGTGGGATCGCTTATGTGTATCTGTGTTACGGCATCCATCATCTCTTTAATATCATAACCAATCAAAAGGACCACGCCGATGCGGTACTCATCCGTGCTGTAGAACCAATTGATGGCATCGACCTTATGCTGGAAAGGCGAAATATGGAAGAGACCAAAAAGAACATTACCGCCGGTCCCGGGAATGTATCTAAAGCATTAGGCATCACCAAAGCACAGAATGCAAAACCTGTAACTTCGGATAAGGTAAAAATATACGATACCGGGAAAACATCCAATATCATCACCTCTACCAGAATAGGTATTGGTTACGCCGGAGATGACGTTAATCTACCCTGGCGATTTTATGATAAGGATTCTAAGTTCGTATCGAAACGGTAAATTATAGGTTTATTTAAAAAAAACGCCCCTAGCTGGATATTTCCTGTATGAACCGTATCACTGCCTTCACTTTTGCGCCCAAAGTAATTGATGTTCAGGTCCAAAAGTTGAAATAGCTCTAACCTGGAATCTACTCAAATGCATCGTTAAATATGTTCTTACTGGGATTGATTAACGGTCTGGGCTAAGAACATTTGCGTGGGTTAGCACGGACTTTTGTAAATATACGACATCCTGAAAATTCCTGCGGAATTTTCAGGATGAGCCTGTAATAGCAATTGTTTATAGCCATTGTTGTGCGTTCGTACTTTTTTATAGCTTACTTTTCACTATTCTTATTTTATTCTTTATCACAGCAAACATACTCTTTGCTAAAAGGTAAACTTCAGATGAACCCTTTAGAGGTTTTCCATTTTTGTCTGTTTTAAAATTCCTTTCAGCGTTTTTGATTGCTTCTTCTATAAAAATTGGATGTCTTCTTGAGTCAAATCCGCCATCGTAGCTTTCATTCACTTTTTGCTTCCAACTTTTACAAATATTATCAGATTCAAACGCCTCAACTTTTTTATTTTGATGGAAATACAGCCAAACTTCAAAGCAAGGGTTGCTTTCAACAACAAACCATTTGTCTTTTGCCTTACAATCTGCTTTAATCTGTTTCAGTTGCTCCTCCCGACTATTTGCTTTATCTGGGTCTGTATCTAAAACAATCCAAACTTCATCATTTTCCTGCAAAGTAAACTTTGGTTTGTCACCAATAAATGAGTTTTCGGCTAGTGTATAAAGACCTTTTGGGGAATTGTTTTCATCTGGATTTAGTTTATTTACTTCAACTTTAATACGGGAATCAATTTCTCTAAAATATTCAAAATATTGATATTCCCTTTTTGCACCTTCACAGAAAATATATAGGCTTCTTGCTTCTCTGCTTGGAGCTTGTCTTTCAAAAAGCCTATTTGTTAAAATCATAGTTGTGCCATTTTAAATCTTCTAAATTCCCTAAAAATGGAATTGAACCATACCTGCCATTTAAATATCCTTTTCTTATGTCAATTGTTTTATGTTCTTTGAAATCACTCAATGAATACAAATCGGTAGAACCATTTAAATCTTTTTCTGCAAACCAAATTTCATCTTGTCTAAATATTTCTTGATCTAACAAGTTAGATTCGTGTGTTGTGAATATCAACTGTCCTCTAGTATTGTTATCTAATGAGAATTTTTTAACTAGTTCTTTTATTAAAAGTGGGTGTATACTTCTTTCTATTTCGTTAATGATATATACTTTTTCTGACGAAATTACATTCTTAAATGCTGGTACAAAATCTAACAGCCTGACTGTACCATCTGATTCTTCATCTAAATCAAAAAAAGCAGATTTACTAGTTGAAGAATGTTCTACTTTCAAGGTTTTAACCCAAATGGTGTCGTTTTCTTTAACTATGATTAACTCATCCCCACGTCTACTTCTTAATCCTATCATTTTTTTTGGAGATTCTTCAACTTCTTTTATTAGCTTGTCAAGCTCATTCTCATTATCCTCACCGAAAAACTCTTCAATGTTCTTTTTTTCAGTTCCTAATGACTTAATGCCAATATTAAAAGAGCGCATTAAATCTTCTGCATATTGTTTAAATTCAATATCAGTGTCAATTTTATGAGCCAATGCTCTTGGTTTTGAATCTGGTGTTATAATTTGTAGAGTTTCTGAAAACCATTCATAGGCTTTTTTTACGTCTTTTAAGAACTTGTTATCTCTATTTGATAGTAATTTTAATATAGGCTCATTTGGTTTAACAAACTCCTCTAACAAGACAGTTTTTAGAACCTGACTCTTTTCATCATTTTCAAAGTCATCTAGAAACTTGATAGAAGTTTTCTCGCCTACTGTTTTTCTTTCAAAAATTAATTCATCTTCTTTTTTTCCTAAGCCTGATACATACAATTCTTCGGTTGATATTTTGTCCTCAGAGAGTACTATTCCGTAATATAAAGGTGTCCCATCTTGAATAAATTCAATAGCTAGAATTTGCTCCTTTTGATTCCCGAATTTATACTGTGTATCCTTTAACCTAAACGGAATTTCCTCTCTTGTAATCAATCTTTGAAAATAGAACAAAGACTTGATCAAATTTGATTTTCCCGCTCCATTTGCTCCATAAATAGAAGAAAGCTTAAGTATTTCAAAGTCATCTACATTATACTTATGGTCTTGTAAGGTCTTTAATCTCTTATTAGGTATTGTTGTAAACTCTTTTCTTTCCCCAAAAGAGAACATGTTTTCTATTACAAATCTTATCAACATTGTTTACGTGATTTTTTCACGCAAATATAAGGTATTGTATTTTAAAAATCAATAATAAATTTTTAATTAACGAGTATTAGGTGAAAATATCACGTTGTTAGGTATGATGCACAACTTCTTTTTTATCTCTTTCCTTAGTGAGTATTATTAAGCAGCTTGTATCTGAGATGACT
>JAVLBJ010000109.1:0-1572 GCA_031581455.1 Psychroflexus sp.
GTTTTTCGTTATCCATGATTTTAGTTTTTAAATTTGAATTTATCGTTTAAGGTTTATGGTTGTTTCCTCTAATACTTTAATGTTATTTGTTAATCCTCTATAAAATCGTTGTAAAGGCTTAGGGTTATAAATTTCTGTTGAAAATAAAAAACAGTTATCCTCAGTCTTTTTCACCTTTGGCCTTGTAAGCGGATATTCTTCGGTGAGCAATAACATGGCTTTAAGGTCAAGCTCAAGGCTAACCTTGTAAATATCGCCACTATAAGAAAAGCCAAATGCATCTGGTTTAGAAAATTGGTGCTGTGATTCAAAGGCTTGATCATTATGGGTAATCTCAACATTGCCCATGCGTTCTAGATTAAAGAATTTGTTTTGCTGCGTTTCAATTTCAAAGGCACAAAGCGATCTATAATTGGACGTAAATTTGATAGGTTCTACCAGACGATCTGATATTCTTTGTGAATTAATAGACTGATATTGCTTGATTATCACCTGCTTATTGATATTTATAGATTGGTTAATTAAATTTATAAGGTTAGCGAGCCGGGCGTTATAGATATCATGGTCTACCAGGTCTAAATCAGAGTTTAAGCTTAATTTATGTATTATTGACTGATATAGCTTATTAGAACGACCTGAAGTTAATAAGAGTTCTTTTAAAAACGTTAGCTCCTCTTGGTTAAAATTAGAGGGTGCTATTAGCTGGTTGTCCTCAATACAATATTTATTAAATTTATCTGCCTCAATATTAAAACCTACATCTTCTAAAAGCTGTAGATACCTGTAAACCGTCCTATTAGATGTTTTCATAAAATCGGCCAAATATTGAATAGACTTAGGGGGCTCTTGTTTTAGCAAGGCGATTAGTCTTAATAGTCGATTTAAGGACTTCTGATTAGCCAAAATTTAATTATTTCACACAAAGTAGCTAATAATGAACAGCATAAAAAAACGATCGACCCTAATTGTCTCATTTTTTTAATATATTTCTTAAAATAGACTTTTGAAGTCTGGTGGTAAAGGCTCTATAAATACCATGGGCGCGCAATAAATTGTAAATAAAACTTTCTGTATTGAAATTACTAACTAAGTTTTTGACCTCTTCATGTATTTCTGCTGATGTCATGTTTTTTTAAGTTTTAATTTTTTTTTAACCCCATTTCTAAAGATTAAAAAACTTTCTATACTTTTTATCAGGCTATTAACTATTTTTTGAATAAAAATTTTCTTCTGCTTATTTAGCTTGCCTCAAAAAAGTATCCACCATTATTCAATCCTTTTTGAATAAAAGAATACCTGAAACACAAATGAAAATTAAATTTCTTGTTGATAAATAGGGCATTTATCAACACACCTTATCGGTTATAAGCAAATTATTTGCACATTTGTAGCGTTATTATAGGGATAACGGTTTTTAGAACAAGCTCAAAAAATTCGGTTTTTCGGCATGCTAGTCAACCATTTTTTGGGCTTTTTTGTTTACAAATCTCAATAAACAGTAATATTTTCACCTGTTAGATCATAATTATAGCCAAATATGGTAAATAAAATATAGTCGCTATCATATACCTA
>JAVLBJ010000109.1:1672-3659 GCA_031581455.1 Psychroflexus sp.
ATATACCTATTCAAAATCATTCTTCTATCGTTTAGACCAATAAAGAGTAAACTAAAACTTGTGCTGCATGAAATTTAAAAAGATGCGGTAGATCGAAAGCTTTTATGCGCACGAAGTGAAAAGCTGATGCGCATCAATAGAGGAAAAGTTAAGCAGGAGTTTGTGTTTGATTGCACTTTAAAAAGCATAAAAAAACCGTGGCAATAGGGTTACCACGGTTTTTAGAATAGCCAAAAGCCATTCAGTGGTTCGGCATGCTAGCCAACCATTTTGTAATCCAGCGTACGTAGTGATCTACGTAATGCTCTGCCCGGTCTAAAATTATAGTGGGCACTTTTCACAGAGTTTTCAGAAACTTCTTCTGCGGTATCTTCTCCTCTGGAGCTAATACCAATTTGGAAATTCCCGATTTCTCCTAGCTCTACGATACGTCCCTGACGCATCTCATCTTCCATGTTGTGCAAGAAAGCCTCCAGGACCGCCTTACAGTCCGGCTTGCTCACAGTGGATTGGTTCGCAATCAGATAGGCGAGCCTATCCAGATCAGTCTTGCCCGAGGCGACGGCCTGAGCATAAAACTTACGAGGAGCGTCCACATCCTGTGGATTCACTCGCTCTAATTTACTTAAATTAACCATTTTGAAAAAATTTGCGCCAGATGGTAACTGGCATATTATACACGAACAAAAATAATTTTCAAATTGGACTTTTTTACGTTATAATGCTTATTGCTTTCAACATGTTTTTAACAATTTTCTATCTTTCTGAAAAACAGAACTTTATTAACTAACTGAATCACAAAATAATAGAGTTTTTTCCTTCTTATATTTCGCTTACAGCAAGGGTTTATTCAATTGAAATTGTTCTTGAATTAAAAATTTCTGCAAAAATTGAAATCAAGAGCTTCTAGTGTCCGCCTTAGGCGGATGTATCGAGAAGTGACCTTCCCTAAATAGCGTTGACCGTTTTGGATTTAAGACCTTTACCACACGATGCACTTGTGCTGAGTTTACCAAAGTAATCCTGTGGGAGCGGGTGAGTGCGCCTTGAATGGTAAATATAAAAGTTTGACTAAGTTCTTTAAAATTAAGAATAAGCTTGAGGGTAAGCGAGAAGAGCTTATTGTTGATGTAAATCGAACCGCCCGGTACAGCCTGTCCGTTTAAGGCTGATGAACCGCTTGGCTTATCCTTTACCGAAGTGCGCTCTCCGTCAGTTATTGGCGGAGCCGTCTACTCGATTGGCTGTAGACTTCCTTTTAAAATCTATACCCTAAACCAAAATGGATCCCAAATTCAGTCAGTTTCTGATGATGATTTTCCTTTTTAAATGGAATCACAGCGTGCCTTTGAAAATTAGGATTTAAGAAAATAGAAATATTTTTAAAATTATATTTTGCTCCTAAACCCACACCGTATCCGATTCCAGACTGGGAATCGGTTAAGTTTTCGGAATTCTGAAAATCGACTATAGGTCCACCATTAATAAACAATAAATCCCATAGCGTATAATTTGCGTAAACCGGAATAGAGATTAATGCGAAATCCTCCTCTATTAGTGAAACAGGAATACCGGTGAAGGCAGGATTTATTTTTAAATCAGCCTTTGTATAATTTACTCCCGTTTCTATAGAAAAATTGCTATTAATTTTTCGAAGATACCTTATCCCTAATTTGTTGAAATTTTCGAAGTTATAACTACCATTGCCAACAAGTCGATCATTTCTAAGAAATTCGCTATTCGCTGTTCCATAAAATAGTCCGATTGCATTATTATCTTGAGAAAAGGAAATAAAACTTGTTAGAATAATTGCTGAATTAATAAAAATTTTTTTCATTATTTTTTTGGTTTTAATTCTGACTAACGTGAAATATATTACTGATTATCAATTAGTAATATTTAGTAAAAATCACTCATTTTATATCCTAAACCTACTCAATTTTACGTTAGCCGAGGGACTAAAGGTTTTTTGAATCTAGGAGGGATT
>JAVLBJ010000110.1:0-3598 GCA_031581455.1 Psychroflexus sp.
ATTTTTAATAGTGAACTTTCATGAAGTAAGTTAAATTTGTTATCAATTGATGAGAACAAAAGATGAACAAATAGAATTAAAGAACAAGATCCTCAAGGGACTTGAGATATCTTATGAACGGCTGATTGAACAAAAGAAAGCAAACAACAGCGAGCTGGTAGTCATGCGTGAAGGTAAGATCGTAAAGATCAAACCTGAGTAAATCTATTGAACAAGACGTTTAGAAATTATTTTTATGGATTCCTTGACTTTTACTTTGAATTTAATATTAAGGCCGTAAGTTTTTGATATAGAAAAATCCATCTAAAGAAAAATTCACCACGGAGTCACGGAGGACACAAAGAAAAACTCAGTGTTCTTCTTAACTTTGTGCTTAATATATTTGATACAATTTATCCATATTAACTCGCAGTGCATTATGATAAATTGTAAAGCAAAATCTGTCAATTCGAGTGGTTTTTTGAAGCGAAAGCGAAAAAAATTGTATCGAGAATAAGGTTTTGGATCAAAGACCATGTTCTCGATATAAATTTCTTGCAGAAATTCACTCGAACTGACTTGTTTGTTTGATAATGCACTACGGGTCATATAAGTCAATTTCGCAAAAAATATAATCTGAATTAAGTATTCAGGTCAATACATCTTTTTTTCAAAAGCATCTTATCGTTATTCCAGCTGTTCGAGCATCTTTAAGGCCTCTTCATAATAAACGTAAAAATCAGTAGGAAAGTGGTCCACCTTCTTTTTGTTCCGGCCTTTACCTAATCTTACAATGATGACATCATCTTCTGGAATTCCTATGACGTATTGCCCTTTAAAACCGCGCATCGCAAAGGCGTGCTTGTTCTTATGATCGGTTAACCAAAACCCGTAACCATACTGCGGACTGTCTTCAAATCTGGGCTGAACGGCCATTTTTGCGTGTTCTTGCCGGATCAATTGTTGACCGTTCCATGCTCCATGATCGAGGTAAAGTTTCGCGAACCTGGCAAAATCCCGGGCGTTAGATGCAATACAGCAATAGGCTTTGACCATGCCTTTTGCCTCGCTATCCATTTGCCATAAGGCTTTGTTCTTCATTCCTAATGGCTGCCAGAAACTTTTAGAAAGATATTCCGCTAAGGGCATTTCAACAGCTTTTTCAAGGATCATAGCTAAAAGCTCTGTGTTCCCGCTAAGGTAATTAAAACTTTTGCCGGGTCTTGTAGTGATCTCGCATTCCTGTATGAGCGAACTGATATCATCATCATAATAAGCCTGTGCGGTCATGGAAAATGGGTTGTAATAATCCTCTTCCCAGTTTAGCCCGGAAGCCATGGAGGCCAGATCACCAACCGTGCATTCCTCCGCGAACTTGCCTTTGAATTCTGGATAAAAATCGACCAACGGCTGGTCCAGACTTTTGATATGACCGTCATCTATCGCCTTAAAAAGCAAGCTCGTGGTGATGCTCTTGGCCATGGAAAAGGAATTGGTCTTACTATCCGCATCATATCCGTTAAAATACTTTTCGTGGACAATGCTATCGTTCTTAATGATCATGAAAGCGACAGTGTTCATTTTTTCGTGAATGCTATCCAATCGGTCTGTAGAACTCACTTCGTTGTAATCACTTGCGGTTGGCCAATTTTCAACCTTATCGGCATTTTTGACCTCTGCATTGCTAAAATAAGGATGATCATCTATAAAGGCAGATTCATGCCCGGTAAGATAGACCACGCGAATGCCTCTAAAAACATATTCGTAATCCATCATATAGATCGCGAGCATGGCTAAGACGATAAAGATGATTAGCACCTTAATGGCTTTGCTAAATCGTTTTAAAGTGTTCATTATTCCATATTATTGATCATTTCACTCAGGTTGCTCAACTTGGGCGATAGCACGACTTCGATCCGCCGGTTCTTTGCTCTTCCGGCTTCTGTTTCATTAGAAGCTACCGGCATGAACTTACCTCTTCCGGCGGCGGTCAAACCTTGAGCATCTATTGAAGAACTGCTCAGGATCAATTTTAATACCTCGGTCGCTCTTTTAGTGGAAAGGTCCCAATTGTCTTCGATCATCTCATTGCCTTTGTACGGCACATTATCCGTATGACCTTCTATCAGCACATTGATATCGGGATTATTGGCCAATACTTTTGATAGCTCTTGAATGGCTTTCTTCCCTTGTGAACCGACGTTCCAACTACCGGAACCAAAGAGCAATTTGTTTTCCATCGATACATACACATTGCCATTGCGCTGTTCCACTTCCAGGCCTTTGCCTTCAAAATCAACCAATGCTTTTTGCAAGTTCTGTTTCAGTTGATTCATTTGTTGCTCTTTTTGAGCGATCCGCTCTTCTAAACGACGGATACGTTCTTCTCTTTTGTTCAGGTCCTTTTGAAGTCCGGATAGTCTGGATTGTTTTTCATTGAGCATTTCCCGCTTTTCCTCTAGCTCAGCCAATAGTTCACGGTTTTGTTTGGAATTAGCGGCCAGGCTTGCACTGCTTTGCTTTTCTAAGGCATCATAAGATGACTTTAAATTCTCAAATGCCTTTTGCTTGCTGACCAGATCATCTTCTAAGTTTTTGTTTTGATCGGCTAATGAATCTAACTTTTGTTCTTGTACCTGGATGATATCGGTAAGACTATCAAGTGCATAGTTCTTCTTATCGACCAGTTCTTCCAGATTGGCCTTAGCGTTTTCCATATCCAGCAATCTGCTGTTGATGTCATCAAACTTCTTTTTGCTTACACAACTGCTAAGCAGTAGGAACATCGGTAATATCAAATAGATACTTTTCATAGATAACTGATTTAGGTTTCTAATAGAACGGGACAATGGTCGCTATGTTTTGCCTCGGGTAAAATTAAACTTCTTTTAGTATGTTCGAGCAGGTCTTCTGTAACCAGATGATAGTCGAGCCGCCAACCTTTGTTCTTTGCTCTGGCGTTCGCCCGATAAGACCACCAGGAATATTGAACGGTCTCGGGATGAAAATACCGGAAAGAGTCGGTCAGGCCAAGTGCCAGGAAAGAGGTGAGCCATTCCCGTTCTTCGGGCAGGAAACCGGAAACGGTCTTTAATCTCACCGGATCATGGATGTCTATTGGCTGATGACAGATATTGTAATCACCACAGATACAGAGCTTTTTATGGTCTTTTAGTAAATGATCAACGTGTTCACGAAAATCATCCATGTATTTGAACTTGAGCGCCAATCGGTCATCGTTCGTGCCGGACGGTAAATAAAGGCTCATCACGCTCAGTTCATCAAAATCGGCCTGTAAATTCCGGCCTTCGCGGTCCATATAGCCGATTTTCGTCCCGTAGGTCACCTTATTAGGTTTTATTTTACTGATGATGCCAACGCCGCTGTAGCCTTTTTTCTCCGCCGAGAACCAGTAGCAATGCTCATAACCTATGGCTTTAAAGAGCTCGTCATCGATCTGCTCCGGTTGGGCCTTGGTTTCCTGAAAGCAAACCACATCCGCATCAACAGTTGAAAGCCAGTCTATCAATCCTTTTCTTAAGGCCGCTCGGATGCCGTTCACATTATAAGAGATGATCTTCATAAATGGATTTTGGATTCAAAAATAGTTGTTTTTCAA
>JAVLBJ010000111.1:0-3595 GCA_031581455.1 Psychroflexus sp.
GAACAGAAAAAGTGCAAGGTTTGGTCCTTTGGATGATGCGCTAAAATATAAGAAGCTAATTCCGATCCGTATTCCGCGACATGATCAGCCTGGAATCCTTGCTTTTCTAACAGATCGGCCGATCTTTGACCTACAACATAAAGCCGATCAAAACGCGGATTTCTCTCTAAAAGGATCTCCGTGGCAGATACACTTGTCACAATGGCCAAAACCGGAAAGCGAAAATTTGCATTTGTGTTTTCCAGCCGATACTTTTGTATAGCGTTGTAATCGGTTACTTCTACACCACCTTGTATCAACAGGTTTTTTTGGGTATCGGATAATTTCTTAGTGGCGATGACAAAAGGCATATCAGAGGATTTCGCGGAGTTGCTTCATCAATTCATCGCCACCTTGCGCCAGAATTTCATCAGCGCAGGTTTTGCCCAGATCAGCAGCTTGATCAAGATCGGCCGCTTTTTTTACTTCAAAGTACTGCTTGCCATCTAAGCTGGTCAAATTGCCATGAAAGTGCATCTTCTCGTTCTTCACTTCAGCAAAAGCACCGATAGGTGCGGTGCAGCCACCTTCTAATCGTCGCAGGAATGCGCGCTCCTGATGCACACATTGCGCTACATTTTCTTGATGAATGCTTCTCAAGGCATTTCGGGCAAGGTCATTATGCTCTCGAGTAACCGATAATATCGCACCCTGAGCCGGCGCGGCCAGCATCCAGTCCAGCTCTACGGCATCATCCGGTAGCATGTGCATTCGTTCTAATCCGGCCTTGGCAAAAATGGCGCCTTTCCAATGATCGGTCTCATTTAACTTTCTCATCCGTGTTTGAACGTTCCCGCGAATGTTCTCCGTGCTATGATGCGGATATTGATGCAACCATTGCGCTTTACGTCTCAAACTGCCTGTGGCGATCGTCATTGGAAAATCGGTATCCATATCCGATTTGGGAATGAGCACATCAAGATGCGACGCTCTATCGATGATCGCACCTTCCACGATGGTTTTGGGTAATTGTGTAGGTACATCTTTCATGGAATGTACCGCAATATCGATCTCATCATTGATCAAAGCGACATCCAATGTCTTAGTGAAGATGCCCGTGATGCCCATTTCATATAACGGCTGGTCTAAATTAAGATCGCCAGTTGATTTGACTTTTTTAAGGGTAGCTGAGAAACCCTTTTCTGCCAGAAGTCGCTGTATAGTTTCTGCCTGCCATAAAGCAAGCTGACTGTCACGTGTCCCAATGATGAGCGACTTTGCCATCTATTGTTTTTCTTCTAGCTCAAATACTTTGTTAAGTAAAGCGATGCTATCTTCCGTGGAACCGTTAGCGTTCTTGAGATGACTGGCAAAACTACGCGTGATCTTATGGATCAGGCGATCGGAGAATTGACTGATCTTTTCTTCATCCACATCGCCTAGCTTTTTCTTTTGATAGTCGAGCTCTTCCGCCTGGAATTGCTCAAATTTCTTTTTTAAAGCTTTAATCGTTGGCGCATACTTTCTTGTTTGCAGCCATTCATAAAACTCGGTTTTGATTTCTGCTATAATAGCTTTAGCCTTAGGAACCTCATTTTTACGGTTCTCCATAGTTTCATCGGTCATTTTAGAAAGCTTATCTAAATGAAGTAAATCTACATTAGGTAATACCTGAACGTCTTCATTTACGTTTTTAGGTATAGATAAATCTAAAATTAATAACTGCTTGTTTTTTCTGATATATTCTGTGCTTATGGTAGGCTTTTGAGCGCCGGTAGCAACTATTAAAATATCTGCTTTTTCAATTTCTTTTTGCAGCTCACTAATATCCTTGACCGTTAAATCGAACTTTCCGGCCATTTGCTCTGCCTTATCTCTGGTACGATTAATAAGTGTGATGTGTTTATTATGGGTGTGTTTTACCAGGTTCTCACAGGTATTTCTTCCAATTTTACCAGTTCCAAACAACAAAATATTTTTGGAAGCTTTTAAATCTACTTGCTCTAAAATATAATGAACCGAGGCAAATGATACAGAAGTTACACCACTGGAAAGTTTGGTTTCGTTCTTTATTCTTTTGCTCGCCTGGATCACAGCGTTGAAAAGTCGTTCTAAGAAAAAGTTTGAAGCGCCTAATTCTTTAGAAATATTGAATGACTTTTTCATCTGGCTGATAATTTCAAAGTCACCTAATATCTGGCTATCTAAGCCGCCGCCTACGTTAAACATGTGATTTACAGCTTCATCATTTTGATAAACATATCCATATTCCTTGAAAAGCTTTTGGTCTACTTCTGTAGACTCACAAAGTAAATTAATTAAAGTATCTTGATGATCTGCAAAACCGTACATTTCAGTGCGATTACAAGTTGATGTAATCACTAATCCATCTATGCTTTTATATTGAGATGCTGTTAACAACTCACGTCTTTGTGCTTCACTTAAACTAAATTTCCCTCTTATATATGCATTCGCTTTCTTGTGGCTTACACCTAGCACAAAAAAGTTTTCATAATTCGACAAACGATAATCTTTCATTACGTATTCAAATTTTGCACAAAAATAAGCGGGAACATCTTTTAAAAACAACGCGAAAAGTACTTTTTCCGACGTAAGAAGTGTTTTTTAGTTAAAAGTGACATTTATCATGTATTTAAATTACCTTTGCAGGGTTAACAAGCCATGGGAATGACATTAATTAGAATAAATCTAAATAAAATTAACTTAATTTCATGAGTCAACTTTTAAAAAATATCGAAAAAGGTTCTACTAAAGAGATAGAATTAGAAGAAGGTTTTTGGGTGTCTTTAAACACCAATTATACAGAAGATGAATACTGCTATGCTCATCAAGTTCATTATGACGTTGTTCAGTTTCATTTTTGCTTAAAAGGAAAATCCACTTTTTATTTTAATCAGGGCAATTACGCATTTCCGGTTATTGAGGAACAATCGCTATTGTTATACAACCCTAAAGAAAAGCTACCGATTAACCTAAGTCTTGAGCCAGGTTCTTCTTGTATTAGCATATTGGTTAGTTTAAAAAAGCTGCATCAGCTATTTTCTCAAAATACGAATTATATTGATTTCTTAAGTGATGAAAAACAAGATAAGAAGTACTATAAACAAGGTGAAAACACCTCACCTATTACCATTGTATTAAATCAAATATTAAATGCAAGGCTTCATCCCACAGTTGAACCTATTTATATCAAGGCAAAAGCTTATGAGTTATTTAGCTTATACTTTGATAGACCTGAAGAAGCTAATACAGAACAATGCCCGTTTCTGGATGATGAAGATAATGTAAGAAAAATCAAACTGGCAAAAGAGATCTTATTAGACCGGATGAATCATGCGCCAACTTTAAACGAATTAGCAGATGAAGTTGGCTTAAGCCTTAAAAAGTTAAAAGAAGGTTTTAAAGAGATTTACGGTCAGACGGTGTATGCTTTTTTACTCGACCACAAAATGAATTATGCGAGGAAATTACTGGAAAAAGGCGATCAAAATGTAAATGAAATAGGTTTAAGTTTAGGTTATAGTACGTCAAGCCATTTTATAGCGGCATTTAAGCGAAAGTTTGGCATAACCCCTAAGAAATATATTCAATCAAA
>JAVLBJ010000024.1:0-27372 GCA_031581455.1 Psychroflexus sp.
TTAAAATTCAACTAAGAAACAAGTTAAAGTGGTCTAAAGAAATGAGGGTATTATATTTCTACATTTCCTTCCGAGACACTCTAGCTGAAACTTTCTTTTATAATATACTATGGGTTATACTTTTATTTTAACTGGTTTGATCATTGTATCATAAATCAAATAAATAATCATGGGCAGATATTCCGCAAGCAACCAATAGGTGTTTTCTTTAAACTCAGCCTGATGATAAGCATAATAACTAAATACAATTGTAAATGACCAGATTAGAATCAGATTGTTGCTTTTAATAAAGATACTCAATGATAAGGGCAAAATAAGATACCACGGATGTATGGTTGTGGCCAGGAATAAATAAATAAGTAGAGCCATCATCATGGCATAAATCTGCATATTTCTACTTGTTGTAGAACGAAAGGCAACTAAAGATACTAACAATAAACTAAGAACACCTAATCCTTTTCCAAAAAAGGCTATCATATTCCAACCCGATATTTGATAACCAAGCCACCTAAAAATATAATATATACTGGCATTAAATTCAAAGTTATTAAACCATAAGCCAATAGTATTTATATAATCTACGGCGGTTTGATCACTAAGAAAAGGCAGGAAACTTAAAAAGCTTACTGATAAAGCTATAATGATTAATACGAGATAAGGTTTACTAAAAAAAGCTTTAAAATCATACTTTTTAGTGCCCTTTGCAAAAAAAGGCAGTAGTAGTAATGGCAGGAGTTTAGTGGCAATACCTAATCCTATCATCAATCCGGTAAAACTATACTTGTTTAATAACCAAAAGTAAATTCCAGCCATAACAAACAACACCATTAAAGATTCAAAATGTAGATTACCAATACCTTCTATGATTAATAAAGGATTAAGCAGGTAAATAAAAACCGAATAAACCGGTAATTTAAAAAAACCTAAAATAGGCTTAGCTATGAAATAAATCAATAAATCTGAAAAGATTAATACTGTTTTTAGAAACAGGATGCTGCCAAACAAATTAGCAGGTGATACTAATGCAGACAAAGCATAGAATAACTGACTAACAGGCGGATAATTTGAATGATTAGTGGCACTTAAGTCCGTTAATTTTTGGAAAAGCTCATTAGCAATACCAAAAGGAGCTGCATTTTTTTGCATGAGTTCAGCCGGACTCGATAAATAAGGATTAACTCCGTTAATTATCAAATGACCATCCCAAATGAAACGGTAAACATCTTGCGATAATGAGGGAATAGAAAAGAAAAATGTCAACCTGAAAAGCAGGCTTAAAAACAAGAGTAATTTAATATTTGATTTAAATTTTGTGTAAAGAGACGCAAAGCCGATGAATGCTAAACTATAATTAATTAGAAGCAAATAAAAATCGCTTTGATCAATGGTATAGGCTATGTTGTAATAGCCATAACAACTTATCGCCACAAGGCATACCAGCCTTACATATTTTCCATTTTTTTTTAGCCAATTCATGATTTTATAAACCCCTGATAAATCGACTGAAAACTTACAAATCCAAAACCAAAAGATAGCATTAAGTGAAAAATAAATAACCCGAAGTCATCAACTAAAAAAGCAGCGTAAAGTCCAAATCCAAAATAAGCGAACAGTAGCAATTCCATAAATTGAATACCTGATAATTTTGTGTTTAGGTAGATGTTTTTTGAAAATGAATCCCCTAATTTCTGAATGTTAAATTTAGGCGTTCTGATAAATCCTGATTTTTTACCTAAATGACCTTCTAATATCGCAATGGTATTATGTAATGAAAAACCCATTGCTACAGAGAAAAAAGCAATAAACATACCTGCAAATTTGATAAAGTTTTTGAAGCCGCCACCATGAACTTTAGTATAGCTAGTCCAGTAACAAATAAAAAAAATTAATGTACTGACTGCAAATCCGGCTAATCCGTAAAACACATATTTAAGTTCCGGGTGATTTGCTTTAATAAACAAAATAGGTACACTTAGAACAGCGATGAGTAATATAATTAAAAACATACTGCTATTGAGTAGGTGGAAGAAGGCATGGAATTTAGTTTTTGCAGAAACGCCCTTTGTCTTTAACAACTTACCAAAATTTTTTTTGAAATTTTCAGCAGCTCCTTTATTCCAGCGAAACTGCTGAGAACGAGCCGCGCTCACAACAGCAGGAATCTCAGCCGGAGTTTCTATTTGTGGGACATATTTAAACTTCCATTTTTTCATCTGTGCACGATAACTCAAATCAAGATCTTCAGTTAAGGTATCTCCCTGCCAATTACCGGCATCAAGGATACAGGCCTTGCGCCAAACTCCAGCCGTCCCATTAAAATTTATAAAATGATGAGCTGAATTTCTACCCAACTGCTCAATGATAAAATGAAAATCGAGTGCGAATGCTTGTATTTTCGTTAATAAAGAAAAATTTCTATTCAAGTGTTCCCAGCGTGTTTGAACTACGCCAATATGAGAATCAGAAAAATGGGGTAGCGTCTTTTTAAGCCAGTCTTTTGGTGGTAAAAAATCTGCGTCAAAAATGGCGATAAACTCTCCTTTTGCTTTAGGCAACCAATGTTTAAGCGCACCGGCTTTGTAACCAGTTCTATCAGCCCTTCTTAAAACTGAGATATCAACACCGCTTTGCTGATGCTTATGTATGAGATGATCAATTTGTATACGACTATCATCAGTAGAGTCATCTAATAGATGAATTTCAAGAAGATGACTGGGATAATCTAACTCTACAATTCTGTTAATCAATCGATTAACAACATACTTTTCATTGTAAACCGGTAGTTGAACTGTGACCTTAGGAAATGTTTTGAGCGCTTTAATATTTAAATGATCAGTGGTCTGCTGTTTATGATTTTTTAAATAATTGATTAATAAATCTAACTGAATGATGCTGTAAAAAAACACCATAATTAAGGCTAAACTATAAATGATAACTATGATTATTTCCATAAGTTAAAACGCATATTTAAATATCCAGAGCAATATTTTTGTGCCTGCAAATATAGTCCCTTTAACAGTACCTGATACTTTAGAAACGCCAATTCTATTTCTGTAGCTGACAGGAATTTCTACACACCTTAATTTATTTTTTAAAGCTTTTAATTGCATTTCTACTGTCCAGCCGTAGGTTTTATCTTTCATTTGCAAATCATTAAGCGTATCTAAACGAATAACGCGGAAAGGCCCTAAATCAGAAAATGGTGATTGAGGAAAAATCAACTTCATTAAACGCGTGGCTAAAGTATTACCCGCCAACTGCGGAATAGTCATAGATCCTTCTTCTCTTAGCTTCTTTACTCTAGCACCAATTACCAGATCTGCGTTATTAGCTATTATTGGCGGTAACAACTTGCTCATTTCTTCAGGAAAATCGCTGTGATCACCATCTAAAAAAACAATAATTTCAGGCGGATGAGTTTGCTGATTACAGTAGGCAATTCCTTTTAAACAAGCATATCCATAGCCAGGATTTGGCTCTTGCAAAACTGTCGCCCCAGCTGATTTAGCTCTTTGTGAAGTGTTATCTGATGAAGCATTGTCCACCACAATAACCTCTGCTACTTCTGTTGGAATATCCTTCACAACCTCAGCAATCGCTTGTCCCTCATTAAAAGCCGGAATAATCACGCTTGTTTTTGGTAAGCTTGCTGTATGTGCGTTCATTTATCTGTTTTTACAAGCTTATTTCAACTGATATACTTTGCTTGGTATAAATTTTACTTCCATTTTTATTAATTTCAGCTATAGCTAGACATTGGTCAATATTAATGTTTCCATCGTAAGTCGTTCAAGATCTTAATACATTTCAAAATAAAAAATTAACTACTTAGAAATGACAATCATTAAGCTGTGGGATGTTTAAAAAATACAGAATATCATCAAGTTTATAGACTTAACTGATCACCGCTTAGTTTTTTATGAATTCTTACTGCTTCACCGTCTGTAAGCGAAGCGACAAAAGAGCAGCAATTCACCAGACTATCATCTAAAGATTCTTCATTGTAGTTTAGGTCTTTTAAAAATGTTCTGGCGATTAAATTATCTAAATTAGTTGGTTGACCCTGGTTAATTCTTTCTATGGCGCTAGTGAAGTAGTCTAAAAGTTCATTTAATATCTGATAGCCTGCAATTTCTTTATCTGTCACTTCCTGACTTTGATAGATATGTTTTACGCTGTAATCAATTATTTCATCAATGGCCGGTGATAAGCGCGAGGATTTCAGCAAAGCTTTACTCATTTCGCCTTTCATAATTTGATCTTCTAAATCAATATATTGATTTTTAGCTTCGTCTATTAAGGTATTAATGCTTAAAGCTCTTAAATAGCTCAATCGCTCACTTTTTCGGGATAGGTTGTTATAAATATCCCATTTAAACTTGCTTTCTATAAACGGCTTAAGTAGCTCTATAGCTTTATCTTCTGCAATCCAGCCTAAATTAGTTGCATCTTCTAAATCGATAATTGTATAGCAAATATCATCAGCTGCTTCTACAAGATAGGCTAATGGATGTCTAAAATATCTGTTTTCCTTCTTGTTTTGTGGGATCAAACCTAAATTTAAAACCAATTCATCAAACTGATTTTTTTGCTGGTGAAAAAAACTGAATTTTTTATCAGCTACATGATTTGATGGTTTTTTAGGTAAAGATGGTTTAGGATATTTTAAAAATGCGCCTAGTGTGGCAAAAGTAGTGCGTAGCGGCATTCCCATGGCATTTTGATCAACCAGTAGCTTAAATCCATTGGCATTGCCTTCAAAATCTATCAAATCCTGATAGATTTCTTTACTAAGTAAATTTTTATAACGTAATCCGTTACCAAATTTAAAATATTCTCCTATGGCCTTTTCACCAGAGTGTCCAAATGGTGGATTACCAATATCATGTGCTAAACAGGCAGCTGCTATTATCGCCCCAAAATCTTCAATTTTATAATGATGCTGATGTTGAAGATGGGGGTTGTTTTTTAAAATGTGAAAACCTATATCCCGTCCTAAACTCCTGCCTACAACAGATGTTTCTAAGCTGTGCGTTAAGCGCGTATGAACAAAATCAGTCTTAGAAAGTGGAATTACCTGGGTTTTATCCTGTAAGCGACGAAATGCAGTAGAAAATACTATACGATCATAATCAACCTCAAATGCAGATCTTGTAGGGTTGTCTTCTTTTCTTAGTCGTTTTTTTACATCACCTAACTTGTTGATAGATAATAACTTTTCCCAATCGCTCATAGCTTTAAATTCCTGTTTTAAAAGGTTAAATATAAAGTTTTAGTCGAGAAGCAGGGTTATTCTACTAAAGTTTATATATATCATTGTAAAAGACTAATTTGCATATAATATTACTTAATGAAGTAGCAGAAACACATTGTGAAACAAAAGACACAATAGCAATTCATTATTGAACAATAGTCTTATTGCCCCGTATAATTATCAGCAAAAACTGGTTAGCTTTAGTACTTTTAGCTATAGTTGTATATATTAACATTGTATATTAGTAAGGCTTGTTAGATAAATATTATTTCATTAATAGCTAGCTTCTAAGTGAAATAGGCGTAATTTAGTGATCACATAAATTAACAAAAAATCCCCAAATTTAAGTTCGGGGATAGGTAGTATAAAAATAAAGGCTATCTTTAAGCTGGTTCAACCGAAACGTAAGATTTATCATCTTTCGTTTTTCTAAATTTTACAACGCCATCAACTTTAGCATGTAGTGTGTGGTCTTTCCCGGCATATACATTATCACCTGGACGATGTTTAGTGCCACGCTGACGG
The DNA here is from genome assembly GCA_031581455.1 of Psychroflexus sp. Lineage (GTDB taxonomy): Bacteria > Bacteroidota > Bacteroidia > Flavobacteriales > Flavobacteriaceae > Psychroflexus. Next base: position 5,780 of record JAVLBJ010000024.1, read on the forward strand.
ACTATTATATTGCCAGCTACAACTTGTTGCCCTCCGAATAATTTGACGCCTAATCGTTTCGATTCTGATTCTCTTCCGTTCTTGGAACTTCCTACTCCTTTTTTATGTGCCATGTTTTTATGCTTTTTGTAATGCTTCTATTAATTCTGCTTTCTTTAAGGTAGAATAACCTTCAAGTCCTTTTTCTTTAGCCATTGCTTTTAATTCTGCAACAGTGAAGTCACTAAGATTTTGAGAAGCTGATGTCTGAGGCTTCTCTTGTTTTTGTTTTGCAGCTGGTTTTGCTTCTTTTTTAGTTTCAGTTGATGCTTTTTTTGATGAAGACTCATCTTTTTTAGCTGAAGCTTTAGAAGCCGTTTCTGTTTTTTTACTACCACCGGTTGTAATACTATCTATTGTGATTTGAGATAAATACTGTCGGTGCCCATTTTTTTTCTGGTAGCCTTTACGGCGCTTCTTTTTAAAGATGATAACTTTATCACCTTTAAGATGCTTGTTTACCGTTGCGGTAACTGATGCACCTTTGATAACCGGGGCGCCTACAGTTGTATTACCATCATCGCTTATCAATAAGACATTGTCAAAGGTTAATTTTTTACCCTCGTCTTGTGGTAAGCGATGTACGTATAACTGGAGGTCTTTTGCAACTTTAAATTGCTGCCCTGCTATTTCTACAATTGCGTACATAACGTTATTTTTTAGTGCTTGCAAAAGTAATACTTTTTTTTGAAATAAATTAAACCTCATAGGTTGTAAATTACACCTTCCTTGATATTAATTTGAGTTGATAGATATTTGAAAGTCAATAAAGCAGAATCAAATTTTAATGTGATGAGGTTTAAAGTGGCTTATCAAACAATTTTGAGAGTTAAAATAAAAAAACCGTCATACTTACGCATGACGGTTCTCAATATCTATTCAGGTAAGACAAATTTACATCATACCCGGCATTCCGCCACCCATGCCTGGCATTCCGCCGCCGGCACCAGCGCCTGCATCATCGTTATCTTCTTTGATATCGATTAATGCACATTCAGTTGTAAGAATCATTCCGGCAACAGATGCTGCATTTTCTAAGGCTATTCTGGTTACCTTTTTAGGATCTATAATGCCTTCTTTCATCATATCTACATACTTGCTATGCTTAGCATCATAACCTTTATCTCCGTTTTTCACTTCGTTAATCACAACAGAACCTTCACCTCCGGCATTTTCAACAATAGTTCTCAATGGAGATTCTACCGCTTTAGCAACTATTTGTACGCCAGTTGCTTCGTCATTGGTATCTGTTTTGATATCGTTAATTGCTTTAAGCGCACGTATAAAGGCAACACCACCACCTGCAACTATACCTTCTTCAACAGCTGCTCTGGTTGCATGTAAAGCGTCGTCTACACGGTCTTTCTTTTCTTTCATTTCTACTTCTGAAGCAGCTCCTACATAAAGCACAGCTACACCACCGGCTAATTTTGCTAAACGCTCTTGTAGTTTTTCTTTATCATAATCGCTGGTAGAACTTTCTATCTGCGCTTTTATTTGATTAACGCGGTTTTCGATGTTTTTCTCATCACCAGAACCATTAACGATTGTGGTATTATCTTTATCGATATTTACTTTTTCTGCTTTACCAAGCATATCTATAGTTGCATTTTCTAAAGTAATACCTTGATCTTCTGAAATGACCGTACCACCGGTTAATACCGCGATATCTTCTAACATGGCTTTTCTACGATCGCCAAATCCAGGTGCTTTTACAGCTGCAATTTTTAATGAGCCACGAAGTTTATTGACTACTAATGTTGCTAAAGCTTCACCTTCAATATCTTCTGCTATAATTAATAACGGCTTACCGTTTTGAGCTGCTGGCTCTAAAATTGGCATTAAATCTTTCATCGCTGTGATTTTTTTATCAACGATTAAGATTTGTGGATCTTCTAGATCAGTTACCATTTTTTCGTTATCTGTTACAAAATATGGTGATAAATAACCGCGGTCAAATTGCATACCTTCTACAACCTCGACAGAAGTTTCTATTCCTTTTGCTTCTTCTACTGTGATTACCCCTTCTTTTCCTACTTTACCAAAAGCTTTAGCGATTAATTCACCAACTAGCTCATCATTATTAGCGGAAATGGAGGCTACTTGTTTGATTTTATCAGAAGAATCACCAACTTCTTCAGCTTGGTCTTGTAGTTGTTTCGTGATTTCTGCTACGGCTTTATCAATACCGGCTTTAAGTCCCATAGGGTTAGCGCCTGATGCTACATTTTTTAAACCTTCTTTTACGATAGCTTGTGCTAATACGGTTGCTGTAGTTGTGCCATCACCTGCTAAATCATTGGTTTTTGAGGCTACTTCTTTAACCATCTGGGCACCCATATTCTGGTGCTCGTTTTCAAGTTCAATTTCTTTAGCTACGCTAACGCCATCTTTAGTAACAGATGGTGCGCCAAAAGATTTGCCCATTATAACGTTTCTTCCACGTGGGCCTAATGTAACTTTAACAGCGTTTGCTAATGCATCTACGCCGTCTTTAATTCCGTTTCTCGCTTCAATATTAAATTTAATGTCTTTTGCCATTTTTAAAATGTTTTTTTGTTATGTAAGTGATTAAACTATTGCAAGGATGTCATCTTCTCTCATGATAAGATAGTCCTTGTCTTCAAATTTAAATTCAGTTCCTGAATATTTTCCATAAATAACGGTATCGCCTTCTTTAACCGTCATATCGTGGTCTTTTTTACCTTTTCCTACGGCTACTACTGTGCCGCGTTGTGGTTTTTCTTTAGCGGTTTCAGGAATGATAATTCCGCTAGCTGTTTTTTCTTCTGCGGCTTGTGGTTCTACAAGCACGCGATCTGATAATGGTTGAATGTTTATTGCCATTTTTATATTAATTTTTGTTTCCATTAATATGGGCTAATTGCGTGCCAAGCATTAAAGACTGCCATAAAGCCCAAAAAAAATGCCAACTTGACACAAGTTGGCATTTTAACTATTTTCAATTAAGATTTTCTACTCTTCTGATTGGCCATTGTTCGATTTTGCAGGTGTGTTGTTTTCTGTTTGATCCGGAGCTTCTGGAATAGTCTGTTGGGGTTGTTCTTGTTGGGGCGAATTACCATCTAAAATTTTAGTATCTGTAGCCCCGTTGTTCATAATAGTTACATTAGATAGTAGAATTAAAACAAGTAACAGAGTAGCTAAAAACCATGTGCTCTTATCTAAAAAGTCTGAGGTTTGCTTAACACCGCCCACTTGCTGGGTACCGCTGCCACCAAAAGAAGAAGATAAACCACCTCCTTTAGGATTCTGCACCATAATAGCAACGATGAGCAAAAAGGCTACGATTAAAATTAATATTAGATATATAGTAAATTCGCTCATGATTTATTATTTGCTTTTAGTTCTTTGATTTTTTCAATTTGGCTTGCAAAGAAACTATTTTTTTCGGGATTATTCAAAATTAATATTTTATATGCTTGTATTGCTTTGTCATATTTTTTTTGATCTACTAATATTTTAGCCAGGGTTTCAGTCATAAGTTGAGCTTTAGGTGCTTGTTTCACCTGTAACTCTCCTTTTCTTGGTTCAAATTTTTTAGGAGAGGAAATCGATGGGTTTTTCTTGATAAATTCATCTACTAAATGTGATGTTTTAGGATAAGTGTGCATAGAGGCCTTAGATTCCGGCTTTTCAGCAGAGTGCTCACCTGGCTCTCTTTTAATTTTCTTCTTACCTGTTATTTTTAACCATTCATTAAAATCGTGCTTTTCATTTGCTGAGCTATCCGTCGATGGATCAAACATCTGCTCCGGCTGATACAAATTTTTAGATTTATCAACAGATAGGTTTAATTCATCCTGAACAAAATCAACCGACTGCTCAGCTTGCATATCTTTATCAATACTTTCTGCAATGTGTTGATATGCATTTTCGTCAATATGTATAAACTCAAACAAAAGCTCTCTTCCAGTAAGCTGAACAGCTGTTTTTTTTAAAAATATTTGATACTGAAATCTTCTGTTTTTCTTAAGCAGCTTTAATATCAATGGATAAACAGCCTGGAAATAAGGATGTTTATCTCTTACATCCATAAGGTTGTAGAGTGATTTAAAGGGTACTTCTTCAGGGTATTTGATATAATGTACTAAATCATCTCTTTCCATTACCAGTTAGTTAATGACTCATTAAAAATATCTTGTGTAATACGAGTGAATATTTCATTTATAGCCTCGTCTTGAGCGCCACCGGTAAGTTGCTGATTAGCCGGATAATCAAAGTAGAAGGAGAATTTTTTTTCAAAATCTTCTTCGTGATTTAAAGTGTTTGTATATCTTACATTTACAGCAATGGTTAGGCGGTTTTGAGCAGCATTATTCTGGCTGGTAGCTGTCATAGGGGCAATATAATATTCTACGATTTCCCCTTCATACACTAAGTCTCCATTATTATTAGTCAAGCCAAGCTTGGTTTGATTTTGTATAAAATCCTGAAGCTGTAAAGTAAATGTTCTGTCTATTCCCGGCTCGATAATAGGTGCCTCATTTCTAAAAAAATTAACCTGAAAGGTTTCAGCATTTCCGGTATCTGCGCCGCTAAATGTATAAAAGCCACAAGCGTTTACCATAAGCATCGCTATAATGAAACCCAATAGTTTAAAAGCTGACTGGAACTTGCTCATAAGCCGTATTGTTTTATTTTGCGATAGAGGGTTCTTTCGCTTATTCCTAATTCCTGAGCTGCCGGTTTTCGCCTACCTTCGTGTCTTTCTAAAGATTTTTTTATCAACTCGTATTCTTTATCTTGAATTGATAAAGGTTCTTCCTCTTCTACTTCTTCAGCAAAATCAAATTTATCTTTTTTGGGTGCTGGCTCAGGTTTTTCTGTTCTATTACTCACAATTGATGACCTATGACCATCATCTTGATGCTCCGACTTAAAGTCTTCTATTGCTTCATTTTCATCGTTATAAATTTTGCTAATCAGGTTTTTATTTTTTTGATGTACATCATTGCTGTTACCTTCTCGCATCAACTCCATAGTAAGTTTTTTAAGGTCGTTGATATCATTGCGCATATCAAATAAAATCTTGTATAAAATTTCACGCTCGTTGCTAAAGTCACTTTGATTTTTAGCTTTTTCGATAACCGATGGCAAGTTAGAGCTGGTTCCCGGTAGGTAATCTTTTATTTTATCAGCGGTTACCAGTCTATCTTTTTCTAGAACTGATAATTGCTCTGCTACATTTTTTAATTGTCTGATATTGCCTGGCCAGCGACAAGCTTTGATTTTTTGTTGCGCATCTTCTGACAATCTCAGCGTTGGCATATTGTACTTATGTGCAAAATCTGAAGCAAATTTTCTAAATAACAGATGGATGTCATCTGTTCGCTCGCGCAGTGGCGGTAAACTGATTTCTATGGTACTTAACCTATAATATAGGTCTTCTCTAAATTTTTCTTTTTCAATGGCTTTTTTCATATTGATATTTGTAGCCGCCACAATTCTGACATCAGTTTTATTCACATCTGAAGACCCAACCCTTATGTATTCTCCATTTTCTAAAACACGCAGTAATCTGACCTGTGTTGTAAGCGGGAGTTCTCCTACTTCATCTAAAAATATCGTTCCGCCATCAGCTTCCTGAAAGTAACCTTTTCTGGCCTGAGTTGCTCCTGTAAAAGCTCCTTTCTCATGACCGAAGAGTTCGCTATCAATAGTACCTTCTGGTATGGCGCCACAGTTTACAGCAATGTATTTGGCGTGTTTTCTATGCGATAACGTATGGATGATTTTAGGTAAAATTTCCTTACCTACACCACTCTCGCCGGTTATAAGTACTGATATATCTGTAGGCGCAACACCTATACATTTCTCTAAAGCTCTATTGAGTTTAGGATCATTACCTATGATTTCAAATCGCTGTTTTATAGACTGTAAAGACTCCATAAGATATTATTGTGATAACCCTACTGGCTCGCCGATTAAGGTAGCTGTGGTACAATCTTTAATTTTTACATTCACAAAATCACCCGGTTGATAATGCGCTTTCGGAAACACCACCATCGTGTTTTGTGAGTTTCTACCAGCCCAATAAGCATCAGACTTTTTTGATGTTTTTTCAATAAGCACTTCCTGAACTTTACCCAAATGTTTTTGTGTTCTGTAGTGGGAGTGTTCTCGCTGTAAGGCAATAATTTCCTGTAAGCGTCTTTTTTTAACAGTTTCAGGCACATTGTCTTCCATTTTTTTTCCGGCGACGGTTCCCGGTCGCTCGGAATAAGCAAACATAAAGCCAAAATCATATTTTACATATCTCATTAAAGATAATGTATCTTGATGATCTTCTTCTGTTTCTGTGGGAAAGCCTGCAATCATATCTTGTGATATGCCACAATCCGGTATAATGGCTCTAATATTATCGATTAGTTGCTTGTATTCTTCTCGTGTATGCAATCTGTTCATTTTTTTTAATATGCGATCGCTGCCGCTTTGTACCGGCAAATGGATATAATTACAAATATTTTTATGCTTAGCCATGGTTTTTATCACATCTAGAGTCATGTCTTGCGGATTTGATGTAGAAAATCTGATACGCATATTAGGCTGAGATTTAGCCACCATATCTAACAAGCCTGAAAAGCTTACCGCTGTGGCTTTTTGCATTTCGCTGGCTTTTTTAAAATCTTTTTTAAGACCGCCACCGTACCAAAGATAGCTGTCTACATTTTGACCTAATAAAGTTACTTCTTTAAAACCCTTGTCGGCTAAATCATTAATTTCATTAACTATACTCTGTGGATCACGACTCCGCTCCCTACCTCTGGTAAAAGGAACTACACAAAAGGTGCACATATTGTCGCATCCTCTGGTGATAGAAACAAAGGCGCTTACGCCATTGCTTTGTAATCTTACCGGTTGTATGTCACCATAGGTTTCTTCTTTAGATAAAATAACATTAACGGCATTTCTGCCGTCTTCAACCTCTTTTACTAACTGAGGTAAATCTTTATAGGCATCTGGCCCTACCACCAGATCTACAATTTTTTCTTCTTCTAAAAATTTGCTTTTTAAGCGCTCTGCCATACATCCTAAAACACCAACTTTCATTTTAGGATTATCTTCTTTTACAGCATTAAATTTTTCTAGTCGTTTTCTTACCGTTTGCTCAGCTTTATCGCGTATAGAGCACGTATTAACCAGCACAAGGTCTGCTTCTTTAAGAGAATCTGTGGTGTTGTAGCCTTCTTTATTTAAAATAGAAGCTACTATTTCGCTGTCGCTAAAATTCATTTGACAGCCATAACTCTCTAAGTACAGTTTTTTTGAATTCTGAGTTTTTTCTTTTGTCTGGATAGTGTTTCCTTGCTGATCAGCTAACATAGCTTTCATATTTCATTAACTATTTGTGCAAAAATAGAATTAAATCAACTACTGACAAAGTGTCATTTGATGTTTTATGATTATATTGGTCGTGTCCGACTAATATATTGGATATCAGACCCAAGGTGTTAGACGAACTTAAATAACTAAATATCAAATTTTTAAAGATATATTGCTGATTATGATTAGAATAATCTATCTTCAGGATCAAAAAATATTTACTCCATATTTCATTTGTAAAATTTTATGGTTTAACCATATTTTATTTTTATTGCATTTTTGAGGCTTATTAAAATTTAAACCGTAAGCTGTGATATCAAAGCGCAACTTGATTTTTATTTTAGGTTTTATGGCTTTTCAGGCGGGAAATGGTCTTTTTGCGCAGGACTTTAGGCATCAAGTTGCTATACAACATGATAACGATTTATATTTATTAATAGATCAATATTATACTGCGGCTACGCACATAAGGTATGACCGCTTACTTGATGTTGATACTACTCAGATAAATCAATGGCATTTTAAAATAAGTCAGGAACTGTACACACCCTATTTATCTACACCTGAAGATACTATTTTTTACGACAGGCCTTTTGCAGGTTTGCTTCGCTTCCAGTCCGGTTATCAAATAATTAAACCTCGTGAAGCCTGGCTATTTGGGGTAGATTATGCGCTTGTAGGCTCACAGACTAAAGCGGGTGATGTCCATAAGTTTTATCATCGCCTTATTGATGAACAAGCACCGGCATGGCGAAATGAAATGCCTAATAAGCACCACCTTAATATATCAGTAGAGCGCTGGGATGAATTTGATACCAGTTTTCCGCCGATTAAGAAATTGAGGTGGGAAAATAAAATCGCCCTGGGGACATTAGAGACTTATGCTCAAACTGGACTAAATCTTGATTTTACCAGGCTTGTAGGTTTAAATAAAAGCCTGGCCAGCGGTAGTTTAGCCTCTGATGAGGGTTTTAATTTTAACACTGGGCTATACTACAGATATCAGTTATACGATTCTACCATAGAAGGCCATTTACTCAATCAGCAGGCAGTATTTAAAAAATCCATAGTTCACCATATATTAATGTGGCAATTATCAGCCATTTATCAACTAAATGCTTTTAGGCTAAAATTAGCTTATCATCAAATAAGCAAAAAAAATATCAATATGAGAAAACATGCTTTTGTAAGTTTAAAAATAGGTTTTTTGTTTTAATTTAAAACAATGATAATCAATGTTTTACATAAAAAACATAGATAAATTATTAAATTTAAAATAAATATTAAATCCATAAGAATATAAAAGATTTAGGTTTGTAAAATAAAAAATGGTCTAATTTTGTCGACCGAAAAATGTATTTATGGCAAATGATTTAGTGATAGTCGAGTCTCCGGCAAAAGCAAAAACGATCAAGAAATTTTTAGGTGATAATTATGAATTAGCCTCTAGTTATGGGCATATTGCAGATTTGCCTACTAAAGAGCTGGGCGTTGATGTTGATAATAATTTTGAGCCAAACTATAGAGTAAGCAAAGACAAGAAAGATATTGTTAGTAAGCTCAAAAAATTAGCTCAAAAAAGTAACACGGTATGGTTAGCTAGCGATGAAGACCGGGAAGGAGAAGCTATAGCCTGGCACTTATCTGAAGAGCTGGATTTAAAAAATGTAGATGTTAAACGAATTGTTTTTCATGAGATTACCAAGTCTGCTATAAATAACGCGATTAAAAATCCCAGAGAAATCGATTACAATTTAGTGGATGCCCAGCAAGCCAGACGTGTGCTAGATCGATTAGTAGGTTATGAATTATCACCTGTATTATGGCGAAAAGTAAAGGGCGGGTTATCTGCCGGTAGAGTTCAGTCTGTGGCGGTAAGGCTCATTGCTGAACGCGAAGAAGCTATAGAAAAATTTAATCCGCAATCTTATTTTAGGGTAGATGGCATTTTCAATACCTCTGCCAGCAATTTAAAAGCAAGGTTAGATTTTAAACCTGATTCCAGAGAAGCAACAGAAGCCTTTTTAGAAAAGCATAAAAATGCCACATTTTATGTAGAAGATTTAGATAAAAAACCGGCTAAAAAGCAGCCTTCACCACCATTTACTACATCTACGCTACAGCAAGATGCCGCCAGAAAACTTTACTTTCCTGTAAGCAAAACCATGAGCATGGCACAGCGTTTATATGAAAGTGGGCATATTACCTATATGAGAACAGATAGTACAAATCTATCAGAACAAGCTAAACAATCTGCAGAAACAACCATAAAAAAGGATTACGGCGAGAAATACCATAAAAAACGAAATTTTAAAACCAAGTCTAAAGATGCTCAGGAAGCTCACGAAGCCATAAGGCCTACTAACTTTAATGTAGCGCATATAAACGCAGAAAGAGATCAGCAAAGGTTATATGAGTTGATATGGAAAAGAGCCATAGCCTCGCAGATGAGCGAAGCACAGTTAGAAAGAACCACCTTAAAAATCAGTTCTGATAAATCTGATGCTAAGTTTACAGCCAAAGGAGAAATCGTTAAATTTGATGGATTCTTAAAAGTCTATCTTGAAAGTAAAGATGAAGATGAAGATGATGAAGAAAGCAGCATCATACCGCCCCTTAAAAAAGGTGAGCGCTTAGAAAACGAATCTATTATCGCCACGGAAAGATTTACTAAGCCTAAAGCAAGATATACGGAAGCCTCTCTGGTAAAGGAATTAGAAAGATTAGGTATAGGTAGACCATCTACTTACGCCCCAACAATCTCTACCATACAAAATAGAAAATACATTAAAAAAGGTGAATTTGAAGGCGAAGAAAGAGAATACATCCAATATAAGTTAAGTAATGGTAAAATTAAAGATAAACAGCTGAGTGAAAAAGTAGGCAGCAATAAGGGTAAATTAGTGCCCACAGATGTAGGAAGAGTGGTAAATGACTTTCTGGTTAATCATTTTAAAGGTATTGTTGATTATAATTTTACCGCAAAACTAGAAGAAGATTTTGATAATATCGCTCAAGGCAAAAAGGACTGGCGCGAAGTGATGAATAACTTTTATCAGAAATTTCATCCTAATGTAAAGGATGTAGAAAAAAACGCAACCCGTGAAGTTGGTGAACGTATTCTGGGAAAAGACCCTAAATCCGGGAAACCGGTAAGTGCCAGATTAGGTAAATTTGGACCTATGGTGCAAATAGGTTCTGTTGAAGATGAAGAAAAACCTAGATTTGCCAGCCTACAACCTGGTCAAACCTTACAAAACATCACCTTTGAGCAAGCGATGGATCTTTTTAAATTACCTAAAGATCTGGGCGAATATGAAGGTGATAAAGTAGAAAGTAATGTAGGGCGCTACGGCCCTTATGTAAGGCATGGTAAGAAATTTGTTTCTTTATCTAAAGGTGAAGATCCGCTTAATGTGACTTACGATAGAGCCGTTGAACTGATTGAGCAAAAGAGGGAAGCTGAAAAACCTATTTATCATTATAAAGGTAAAGGCGTACAAAAAGCTGTTGGGCGGTTTGGCCCATTCTTAAAATGGAATGATATGTTTATCAACGTAAATAAAAAGTACGATTTTGATAACTTATCTGAAAGCGATATCGAAGAGCTAATCGAGGATAAATTAAAAAAGGAAAAAGAAAAATTGATTCACCACTGGGAAGATGAAGGGATCAAAGTTGAAAAAACACGATGGGGAAGAAGCAAAATCACCAAAGGGAATAAAAAGGTTGAGATGCCTAAAACATTTGATGCCAAAGCTATGACATTAGATGAGGCCAAAGAGATATTAGATAAAAATACCAAGAAGAAATCAACAGGAGCTAAAACTAAAACAAAGACTAAAAAGAAGTCGACTACTAAAAAATCAAATAAGAAATAAAAATGTTTGATTTTCTTGAAAATATAGATAAAGAACAAGTAGCATTTGCTCAGCAACTATCAAAACATCAGTTAGGCGCTAATATTAGTTTTCCGGAAAGTGAAGATGAATTGCATTTAAATAAAAATGCTATAGTTATAGTAGCAGTACCCGAGTATCGCGGTAGTGTAGATGATTACAGCACAGATGCAATTAATCAATTAAATAATATTAGAGAAACATTATATGCCTTTTACATGGGTAATTGGTCTTATCCTGTTATAGATTTAGGAACCATAAAACCAGGTAAAACTATTGGAGACACTTACTATGCTCTAAAAGAGGTTGTCAAGCAAATTTTACTAAAAAGAGCTAAACCAATAATTCTGGGTGGCAGCCAGGATTTGACCTTTTATCAGTATCGCGCTTTTGACGAAATAGGCTCTATGGTTAACATGGTTAATGTAGATGCCAGATTTGACTTAGGAGACAGCAAAGAAGAGCTGCATCATAGAAATTACCTCAGTCACATTATTGTTAACAAGCCTTATAATTTATTTAACCATTCCAATATAGGTTACCAAACTTACTTCAATCCGCAGGAAGAAATAGATTTACTTGATCGATTATTTTTTGAAACTTACAGGTTAGGTGAAGTTGTTGAAAACATTAAACATGTAGAACCAGTGATTAGGGATGCAGATATCGCAACAATAGATTGTGATAGTATTAAAACTATTGATCATTTAGATAAAAACGTAAATCCTAACGGGTTTAATGAAAGAGAAATTTGTAACATTACAAGATATATGGGTTTGAGTGATAAAACTAAAACTTTAGGTCTTTACGAATTACAGAAGAGTGAAAGCCCTGCATTTAATATACTCATAGCACAAATGATTTGGTACTTTATAGAAGGCTGTAATTACGAAATGCATGAAGACATAAGCACTGACAATAAGTATTTGACTAAGCATATTGTACCCATAAGTGAAGAAGATTTAATTTTCTATCATAGTCAATTGTCTGATAGATGGTGGATAGAAATACCACATTCGATTAAACAATACAATAAGCTAAAACAAAACACGTTTCTACCATGTAACAAAGACGATTATTTGAATGCCTGTGATCAAATAATACCAGAAAGATGGTATAAAGCCAAGAAGAAAAATTTGGTATGACTAAAAAATATTTATTTTTAAAGGGTAATCTCCAAAATAATTGTTTTTTTGTGAAAATTTAAATAGGTTTACAACCTTAAAATTGATTAGTATGTTAAAAAAAATCTTTCAATTATTACTACTAACGATATTCTTGATAAGTTGTGGTAACAATCAGCAAGGACAATTAGTAGGTGTAAAAGGAGAAGAATGGTATCCGGAGCGACCATATGGTATGGTCTTGGTAGATGGAGGTTCGTTTGTTATGGGAAATTCTGACTATGATATTGCAGGATTAAAGAACGCACCACCTAAAACAGTAACAGTATCTTCTTTTTATATGGATGAAACAGAAATTACAAATGCTGAGTATAGAGAGTTTGTCCATTATGTAAAAGACTCCGTTGTAAGACAAAAATTAGCTGAAGCAGCAGAGCTTGCCGGTGGCGGAACTGGCGCACAAGGCGGTGGTAATAGTAATGGTAGATCTATTCAGGATTATGCGTTTAAAGGCACTCAAAATCAGGGGAATAATCAGGGGAGTAATCAAAACGACCAAACACCTTATCAGCAGTACTCTAAGCACTACGACCCAATGGAACGACAGCTTAATAAAAATATAGATATCATCTGGAAACCATCTGAATACCCAGATGAAGATTACGTTTATGTTATGGATGAGTTCTTCTTACCTAAAGAGCAATCCTATAATGGCGAGCGTATGTTAGACGTTACAAAATTTGTCTATAGCTATAAAACAATGGATGTTGAAGCCGCTGCAAGAGCAAAAGGGGATAGGGCAGATTATATCAGGGAAATAAAAGAACCAATATACCCTGACACTACCGTATGGATAAGAGATTTTAATTACTCATACAATGAACCAATGCATAATGAATATTTTTACCATTCTGCTTATGATAACTATCCGGTAGTAGGTGTTAACTGGAAACAAGCCAAAGCATTTTGTGACTGGAGAACTAAAAAATTAAACGATTTTAGAAAGGAAAAAGATGAGGTGTCTTCGAACGATTTTAGGTTGCCAACAGAAGCTGAGTGGGAATACGCAGCAAGAGGAGGGATAGAATCTGCAACCTATCCATGGGGTGGCCCCTACACTAAGGATGATAGGGCGTGTTTTCTAGCAAACTTTAAGCCGCTTAGAGGTGATTATGCAGCTGATAATGCGCTTTATACAGTAGAAGCAGATTCTTATAAGCCTAATGGCTTTGGACTTTATAATATGTCCGGCAATGTTTCAGAATGGGTAAACACATCTTATAACCCTTCATCTTACGAGTACATGTCCAGTATGAATCCTAATGTAGATAATTCTGACAACCTTAGAAAAGTCATCAGAGGTGGATCCTGGAAAGACGTGAGTTATTTCCTAAGAGTAGCATCAAGAGACTATGAGTATGCCGATACAGCCAGAAGCTATATAGGTTTTAGAACCGTACAAAATTATCTGGGTAATACCGTAACAAATACATTTCAAGAGTAAAAATTCAATCAATAATTAAATAATTTCTTAAATCAAATAAATAAATCAATTATGGCACAATCAAAAACTAGAAAAAAAATCATGAACATGGTCTACGGACTGGGAGCTGCAGTTGTAATACTTGGTGCACTTTTTAAAATATTACACTGGCCTTACGGTAACTTTATGCTTATTGTAGGTCTTATTACTGAAGCATTAGTATTTACTGTTTCAGCTTTTGAACCAGTCGACTCTGAATTAGATTGGTCTAAGGTTTATCCTGAATTAGCTAGTCAGGACAGTAATGGCAGAAGTATAAATAGTGAACAAGAAGATGAAGAGGGCGTACTTTCTAAAAAGTTAGATGATATGCTTAAAGAAGCTAAAATAGACGCTAACCTTATGGAAAGTCTAGGTGAAAGCATTCGTAATTTTGAGGGTGCAGCAAAAAATATGTCACCTACAACTAACGCTATGGAATCGCAAAAGAAATACAGCGAGGAAATGAGCCTTGCAGCGTCTCAAATGGAATCTTTAAATAATTTATACAAAGTACAGGTTGAAAATGCATCTAAGCAAGCTGAAGTAAATCAAGCTGTAGCAGATAATGCAAGTGAACTAAAAGAACAAATGCAATCACTTTCTAAAAATCTATCATCGCTTAATGGTGTTTATGGTAATATGTTAAGTGCCATGTCAACAAAATAATCTATTGTATAAAATTTATTTAAAAAAAATTAAATATGGCAGGAGGAAAACTTAGCCCACGGCAGAAAATGATTAACCTTATGTATTTGGTATTCATCGCCATGCTGGCATTGAATATGTCCAAAGAGGTTTTGACCGCTTTTGGGAATATAAACGCTGATTTAGAAGAAGCAAATCAAACTTTTAACGCAAAGAGTAAAAATGCTCTTGGTGGTCTTGAGCAAAAAGCTGATGATCAGCCTGAACAATTTAAAGATGTATATGCGCGTGCAGAATTAGTTGATGAATATACTGATGCTTATTATGAATATTTGGGTAGTGTTAAAGATTCATTGGTATCCACAGTAGATGACCCTACTGATTATGAGGTTATGGATAAAAGTCAATATTTGGATGAGAAAATGCTCAAAGGTGATAACTTATCTGAATATGGTCAAACTTTTATGGATAAGATGAAGCAGTATAGAACCAGTATGGTGTCTATATTAGATAGTATTGGCGGTGGAGATAAATATAAAGCTACAATTAACAAAAAGTTTAGCGGTGAAGATATTGCAGATAGAGAAGGTATTGAAAAAAGTTATATACAATATCATTTCATAGGTTTCCCACTGGTTTCATCTATAACTAAAATAACTGCTATGCAAAATAGAATTAAGCGAATTGAAAATGAGCTTTTCTCACAAATGTTAGCAGGTCAGTTAACCCAAATGGCGTCTTTTGATAATTATGAATCTTTATTACAACAAGATAAAGGAGCTTATTACGAAGGTGAAGAGTTTGATGGTGCAATTGTCTTAGGTAGAACTGATAATTCAACCGTTCCTTCAAATGTAAACCTTAAGCTTGATGGGAGACAGTTACAACAAGGAAGAGACTTTACAATTGAAAAAGGTCAGGTGAAACTAAATGTTACAGCTGGAAAAGCCGGTGATCACAAAATAGAAGGTAAATTGATTTTTAAACAGGAAGGTGAGGAATTTCCAGTAGAGGTCAATAAAACCTTTTCAGTCATTCCAAAGCCTAATTCGGCTATAGTATCAGCTGACAAGATGAATGTTGTGTATAGAGGTATTGAAAATCCAATGACAGTTTCTATGCCAGGAGTACCTGAAAATAAAGTCTCTGCAAATGTATCAGGTAACCATAACTGGAAAAGAGTAAAAGGGACAAATTATATCCTAAAACCAGGTAGTGGGACTGAAGTTAAAATAAATGTTACAGGTGAAATTGATGGTGAGAAATATCCTTCTAAAGCCACCTTTAGAATTAAAAGTTTACCAAGACCAACGCCTATGGTAAGAGGTCAAATTCAAGAAGGCGGTGCAATTAAGTTACCAAGAAGAGCACTTGAGCTTTCTGAAATTGGGGCAACATTTGAAAATTTTGATTTTGACCTGAAACCTGTTGTCAAACGATTTACATTTAAAGTTCCCGGGCAACCATCAGTGGTTGTAAGTGGCAATAGATTAAATGCGAGAGCAAAAGATATTTTAGATTTAGCTGGAAACGGGGATATTATTCAAATATTTGATATCAAAGCAGATGTGCCAGGGGTAAATGTTAAAAATATGCCAGCACTATTAGTGCAATTAACAAATTAATAGGATTATGAATTATAAAGCTTTTTATGCCAGTCTTCTCATTGTAGGTTTTGTGATAACAGCAAAATCCCAGGTAAGCAATATTTTAAATGCTGATACGCCTGATGAGGTTAATAAGCCCACAGAAGCTCAGAAAAAGTATAACGATAGCAAGCCTTTAGCTTATGGTTATATAAGCGATAGAGATGTGCTTTGGTCAAAGGTTGTATGGGAAACCATAGATCTTAATCAAAAGGTGAACTTTCCGCTATTATTCCCTACGGAATCACGAAAGTTTGGTGACACAAGAAGATCTTTATTTCAAGTACTTTTAGATGGGATTGAAGAAGGCACAAAATCAAACCCTGATGATACTGCTATTACTGAAGTGTATGCTACAAGTTACTTCAATAAAAAAAGAGAGTTTGATCAAATTTTAGATGGCTTAAAAGCAATATTTCTCCCTAATATTGCGTTAGATATTCTTGGTCAGTTTGGGGTAACCGGAACTGAAGCAGTAGATACGTTTACCAAAAGAGCTATTGCAGACAGTCTTGAAGAATATCCTAATTTATACTCTCCTGAACTTATAAAGAAAATGGAGCCTTATGTTGTACCAAATGAGATAACAGGTAGTGACATTCAGCATTATCTAGTAAAAGGAATATGGTATTTCGATAAACGTCAAGGTGAGATGAAATATAGAATATTAGGTATCGCTCCTGCAGGTTATGACATTCAAACCCAAAACCCCACTTATTCTGGTGATCCAGCTGTTATACCTTATTTCTGGGTTTGGTATCCAGATGCTAGAAATGCCTTACATAAAGCGAACGTACTTAACAAAAACAATAGTGCTAAACCACTAAACTTTGATCAACTACTCACAGCTAAACGCTTTGATTCTAAAATTTATAAAACTGAAAATGTGTATCAAGACAGAAAAATAGATCAATATGTTCAGGATAATGCCATGATGCAATTATTAGAATCTAATAGAATCAAAGAAGAAATTAGAAATTTCGAGCTAGATATGTGGAACTATTAATTTATAATTCATTATATTTAAAATCCTAATTGTCTATTCAGTTAGGATTTTTTTTATGCTTGATTTTTTATTAGTTGGTAGTGGAATAGGCGCTCTGTGTTTAAGAGAAAAATTAACCGAAGCGCAGAAAAGTTATAAGCTTATATCAGATTTTAAGCCCAGTGCGACTCATGCAGCTGGTGGAATCATAAACCCTATCATCCTAAAACGTTTCAAACCATTTTGGCGAGCAACAGAATTTTATGAGACTGCAGTGGATTTCTACAAAAATTTAGAAAAAAAATGGGATAATCATTTCATTAGTCAAAAGGAAATACTTCGTTCATTTTCCAGTATTGAAGAACAAAATGACTGGTTTATAGCGGCTGATCAACCGGTATTAAATCACTTTTTAAGAAATAAGTTAATATCCCAAAAAAAACACCTCAAATCATCTTACAAACTGGGTGTCATGAAAAGTGCTTATGTGGTAGATACAAAACTACTCTTAAAAGCATTTCATCAAAAATTGATCACTAATAATCTCATTTACAAGGATTTTTTTGATTTTTCAGCCGTTAAATTCCATAAAACCTATTTTACTTACAAAAATCTAAAAGCAAAACGTATCATCTTTGCAGAAGGTTTTCAAGTCACTAAAAATCCGTTTTTTAGTTATCTCCCGATATATGGTAATAGAGGTGATTATTTAATTTTTGAATCGAAAGAACTGCAGCTTAAAGAATTGATTAAAGGCAGAGAATTTATGATACCGCTGGGCAATGATTTATATAAGTTTGGAGCTACTTTCGATAGACATCAATTGGTTGATTATACGCCAAAATCTTATCAGCAAAGCTTAGTAAAATCCTTAGATCAACTTATAGATGTAGATTATAACATCGTAAAATACGAATCCGGAATAAGGCCTAACGTAAAAGACAGGCGACCTGTGTTAGGCGCTCATCCTGTTCATCAACGTATGTACGTGATGAATGGCTTTGGAAGTCGCGGCGTTTTCATGTCTCCACTACTATCTAAAAGTCTTATCGATTACATTGAAAATAAATCAGAAATTGATGAGCAAGTAAATATCAATCGGTTTGTTGACTACTTTTCTTAGTGTCTTTATCAGGGTCATAACTCAGGAAAAAATTAATCCAAATATTCCTGGATAGCCTCATTATGACGGGCATTAAAAGGGTTAAAGTAATAACAATGGTGATAAATGCGCTAACCTTGCTTATCCCAATAAAAAAATAACTGATGATAAATGTAGCCACAGCAATAGCGACGCCTAAAGCATAACTTACATACATAGCACCATAAAAAAAGGAAGGTTCAATTTTATATTTGGTATGACAATGATGGCAGTGCTCATACATATCGTATATTTTATTTAATTTATAAGGATTAGGCTCTTTATACATGCTTTCATTCTGACAAACAGGGCAATAGCCGGTTAATATACTGTATAATTTAGATCCTTTAAACATGTATTAAAATTAGAGATTTATTTACACAAATTTACCAATATTTGCACAAAATATAAAGTAACACATGTTACATGTAAACAATTTGAGTTTAAGTTTTGGCGGTGAAACGCTTTTCAATCAGCTAAGTTTTAAGTTGTCAAAAGGCGATAGAATAGGATTAGTAGGTAAAAACGGTGCTGGCAAGTCTACCATGCTGCGTGTGCTGAATGGTGACCAAAGCTATAATGGCGGTAATATAGCTCTGCAAAAAGACTGCTCTATAGGAATGCTCAAGCAAGATGTAGATTTTAAAGATGAGCATAGCATTTATGAAGAAACCAGTTTGGCATTTAAAGAATTAAAAGTTTTAGAAGCTAAACTAGAAGATATCAATCAAAAGTTAGCTGAAAGAACAGATTATGAAAGCAAAGCCTATGAGCAGTTGCTCATCGACCTTAGCGAATATCAACAGGAATACGAGCTAAAAGGCGGCTATAATTACCAGGCTAATATTGAAAAGATTTTAAAAGGACTGGGATTTACAAGATCAGATTTTGGCAGGTCTACCAGTGAGTTATCCGGTGGCTGGCGAATGCGGATAGAATTAGCTAAGTTACTATTGCAAGATAATGACTTACTGCTTTTAGATGAGCCCACAAACCATCTGGATATCGAAAGTATTATTTGGTTTGAAAATTTTTTACAAGAGATTTCGTCTTGCGTGGTATTAGTATCTCACGATAAACAATTTCTTGATAATGTAACTAATAGAACCATAGAACTTTCTTTTGGTAAAATATATGATTATAATAAGCCGTACTCAGCGTTTAAAGTGCTAAGAGAAGAGATTAAGGAACAGCAGATCGCCGCTAAAAAAAATCAGGATAAAGAAATTGAGCAGACACAAAAACTCATAGATAAATTTAGGGCCAAAGCTAATAAGGCTTCCATGGCGCAGTCGCTGATTAAAAAGCTGGAAAAGACAGAACGCATTCAGGTTGATCAGGACGATGAAAACCTTATGAATATAAGCTTTAATGTGAGTCATCAACCGGGAAAAATAATCATGAAGGCTGATGAATTAGCTAAAAGCTTTGGTGATAAAAAAGTGCTTAATAATGTCTCTTTTACTATAGACAGAGGCGAAAAAATCGCTTTTGTAGGGCAAAACGGTCAGGGAAAATCAACCTTAGCAAAAATCATTATTGGTGAACATACCTATCAGGGTGAAATAGAACTGGGACATAATGTAAAAATTGGTTATTTCGCTCAAAATCAAGCCGACTACTTAAACGAGGATGAGACACTACTGGAAACCATGGAAGCTGTCGCTACTGAAAAAAATCATACTAAAATAAGAGATATTTTAGGGGCTTTTCTTTTTACAGGTGATGATGTTTTTAAACCGGTAAAAGTACTTTCAGGTGGTGAGCGTAATCGTTTAGCCTTAGCAAAATTAATGTTGATGCCGTTTAATACGCTCATCATGGACGAACCAACTAACCATTTAGATATAACCTCTAAAAATATTCTGAAAAATGCCCTGCAAAATTTTGAAGGTACACTCATATTGATATCGCATGATAGAGACTTTCTACAGGATATCGTACAGGTGATTTATGAGTTTAGGAATCATCAGGTTAAACCTTTTCTGGGAACCATTAATGAATATCTGGAGCACAGAAAGATGGAAAGCATGCGCGAAGTAGAGGCCGCAAACAAAGAAAAAAAGAAGACCACCAAAAAGAAAAAGTCCTCTGATCATCAACAAGCCAGGCGACAATTAGATCAACTGGAATCTAAAATTGCTAAAAATGAAAAACGTTTAGCTAAAAAAGATGAAAAGTTAGCCAGTGCTTATCAGGAAAATGATCAAAATGAAGAAGAGCTTAAGGCCTATCAGAAACTACAGGCAGAACAACATAAGCTGATGGAGCAATGGGAAAGTCTGGCTGAACAATTAGATGAATAGTTATGGAAGAACAGTTTTTTCAATGTCCCTATTGCTGGGAAGACATAAGTATGTTGATAGATACCAGTATCAATCATCAATCTTATGTGGAAGACTGTGAGGTGTGCTGCAACCCTATTGAAGTAACGGTGACCTGTAGTAACAATGAAATCACATCCATAAGCCCGGCGCCTTTAGGGCAATAATACCTGGTTAAGTTGATATTTTAACAATTTTTAAAAGAGAAAAATAAAAACCATTATCTATTCAGGTAGTTTTAGAAATTCAATCTTAATGATTAGAATTTCTACTTAAAAATTCATCCATTAAAAAACTGCTGTTTCGAGCCTCTAAGCATGTGCTTACATTTATCGTCAGTACCTTTACCCTATTTCTTTTCAGGTTGTTGACCATCGAAGATTTGCTACTGACAATGAGCGCTTGTTTACAAATTTAGCGCAGCGAATAATAAAAATATCGGCTACATCTAACACATAATCACCATCATCTGTCTTGGCCAGGCTACTTCATCCTAAGTAAATATAAAACGTTTTTATTAAATTGTTAATTAATCAACCTAATGCCAATGATTTACATTTGGCGTTAAATTTCCTGTTTTTCTGCTAACTAATTCATTTTTAAATAATATTATAGCTGTGCTAATTATTATGAGTTACTAAAATCCATAATTCAATATTTCTAAATTTTTTTCTGTTGCACTATATTGAAAGGGAAAGCAATAATAATATATGTTTCTTATTATGATAAATATAGATTTACCATTGAGGAATAAATGACTAAAATATTTATTTAGCTCATATTAAACGATTCGAATTTATTATAACCTGACCTATAAGGAACATTAAACTTAAAATGTCTTAACTATTATACAACAAGAGTAATTTTTTTTAATATTGAACTTAAAGATTTCATTTTTAAAACTAACCCTTGTTTACT
>JAVLBJ010000112.1:0-3533 GCA_031581455.1 Psychroflexus sp.
TATGGCGACAGGGAAAGCATCGATAGGACGATAGGTTTAGCCAGGGATCATCAGGTGAAAATAGGCGCGCATCCGTCTTATCCGGATAGGGCGAACTTTGGGCGAGCTGCACTTCAGGTTTCTCAGGAGAAATTAATGGAGTCGCTGGCGGCTCAAATTCAATTGATTTTAGACAGATGTAATCAAAAAAATGCTACTTTAGAGCATATTAAACCCCATGGTAAGTTTTATAATGATCTTTTTCATGATCATGATCTGGCCAATGCCTGGCTCAATTTGCTGGAACAGATACTAGGAAAACCCGTATTTATTTTAGTCGCTTATCAATCTGCTGTTCACCAAGCAGCCCAGAAAAGAAATTTTCCTTACTTAATTGAAGCATTTGCCGATAGAAATTATAATAACGATGGATCTTTAGTAAGTCGGCAATCGCCTAATGCGATGATTACCGATAAGTCAGCATTTAAAAATAGACTGATACAGCTTGCAGATCAACAACAAATTAAAACTATCAATGATTTAACTATCTCTATCAAATTTGATACCTTGTGCGTTCATAGTGATTCTAAAAGTATTGTAGACAATTTAAAATTTGCTCTGTCATCATGAAAATGAAATCTAACCTCAAGTATTCGATAAACACTTTAAGTGAAAAATCAATAATAATTCAATTTCAGCAAATTATAGATGAAGATTTATTGAATTTAATATTAGGCTTAAAATTAAAACTACAGGATTTTTTTAAGGAAAAACATATGGAATACGAGGTATTTAATACTTATGCAGAGGTAGGTGTTTTATTTTTAAACCGACCGCCATCAATTCAAGCAAGCATGGAAAATATCAAAACAATTGTAGATGATTTTCTGGCTGATCAATCTGATAATGACTACTTTTCACAATCATCTAAATATCGTATTCCTGTTTGTTATAGTTCTGATTTCGCAAAAGACTTAGACAATGTGGCTCAATATACCAATTTGGAGAAAGAAGAAGTGATCGCTTTACATCATCAGCCGGTTTATCGGGTATATTTTATAGGATTTTTACCGGGTTTTCCTTATTTAGGCGGCATGAATGAAAAAATTTGTGTGCCCAGGAAAAAACAGGCGCGCAAACAAATCGATAAAGGCGATGTTGGCATTGCCGGTTGTCAGACCGGGATTTATCCGGAGCAATCGCCCGGTGGCTGGCAGATCATCGGTAATTCGCCAATCGATTTAATCAATCTCAGGGAAAAGGTGGATTCGGTCTTGAAAGCTGGTGATTTACTGGAATTTTATCCGATATCACCAGAAGAGCATCGCGCAATTTTACATCAGGAAAAATCGATAAATTTAGAGGTAGATTCATGAGTTTTACTATAGTACATCCGGGTTTATATGATACTTTACAAGATAAAGGACGACCCCTTATGACCGGTTCTGGCATACCGCAAAGCGGTGCTATGGATGATTATTTAATGGGCATGGCTAACCTATTAGTAGGCAAGCCTCAAAATGCGGCTTGTATAGAGATTTTTAGTTTTGGACCTAAGCTTTATTTTGAACAGGATACGCAAATAGCGGTAACTGCTTTAGCTGCTGATTTGTATTTAAATAATCAAAAAATCAATATCAATGAAGCGTTATGGGCTTATGAAGGCGACGAATTATTGATCAAGCAGGTTACGCAAGGTAATTTTGCTTATTTAGCTGTTTTGGGTGATATACAATCTGAAGCCATTGCCGGTAGTCAATCATTTCACAAGTCAGTAACCGGTTATCAACGATTAGAAAAAGGCATGGCTTTTAGGGTTGATCAATCTGAGGTGTCCTCATTTGATAAAGCGCATGCTCATATAAAAATTGATATCGACGCTTATAAGACTAAACGTATAAGAGTGATTAAAGGGCCGAATTTTAATCAGTTGTCAACTGATGCCCAATATCAGCTTTTACACAACAATTGGCTAATAGGTGATAACATTACCCGCATGGGTTTTCAGTTAAAAGACCGTATTCATCACGAATTGGACGATATTTTGACCGCTATGGTGGTTCCGGGAACGGTTCAGCTAAACCACGCCGGCAACCTGATGATCTTGATGAAAGACGCCCAAACCACCGGCGGCTATCCCAGGGTTTTACAGGTCTTGGAAGAAGACCTGAACCAATTAGCGCAAAAGCAAGTAGGCAGCCCGATCAGATTTGAGCTGGTAGATTAGCTTAGCGATGTATCTCTAAAGAAAAAATAATCAACTGGAATTTATTTAGGCTAAAGTTGGTTATTTGATAGTATAGGAGTGAGATTTTTTTGTTACCGCTTAAGTTACTTTTTTTTATAATTTTATCATTTTATTAGTCCATGTCAGCAAAAACAATAAAACTCATTCCGCTTTATCATAGAGGCGGTGATCAAATAGGGATCAAGTTTGCTTATGACCAGGAGATTAAGGAACTGGTAAAAGGTCTGGGTGCCCGATGGAGCCAAACGCATAGGTGTTTTTATATGGCGCATACGGCAAAGAACAAGAAGCTGATCTATCATAAGTTGCGCTCTAAGGGTTGTTATGTAGATTATTCGGCGATGGTGAAAGCTAAAAAATCGACTGAAAAGAAAAGTGCCAAACCGGCGCTACCTAAAACTCATCAATTTTATTTAGATGAATACAAGGATTATTTGATCGGACAACGAAAAAGTGCATCGACGGTTCATACGTATGTGAATTTTATTCGCACTTTCTTAAGTTTTTATGCTGATCGAGCTGTGGAAGACATCGATAATCGGTCTGTAGAGGTTTTTCTGGAACAGGTGATCGCTAAGCAAAACTATAGTATAAGTTCGCACAGGCAATGTGTGAGCGCTCTAAAGCATTTTTCTCATTTAAGGCTTAATTTTTCCATAGACCCGGAGCTATTGGACAGGCCAAAAAAGGATAAGAAGCTGCCGGTCGTGTTATCATTTGAGGAGGTTTTGCAATTGATACGGGTAACGAAGAATCTGAAACACCGGGCAATTATCGCCTTGATCTATGCTACGGGTATGCGTATAGGTGAAGTTCTTGCTTTACAGCTAAGCGCGATAGACCTGGAACGCAATAGTATACATATTAAAAATGCGAAAGGGAGAAAAGACCGGACGGTTCCTTTAGGTAAACAGATAAAACAGGTGCTGATCAGTTATGCTAAGACCTACGAGCCCAGGCGTTACTTATTTGAGAACGATAGTACGCATAAGCCTTATAGCGCGGCTTCTGTACGGCAATTCTTAAAGCGGAATTGTCGCTTAGCGGGTATTGAGAAAAAGGTTACCCCGCATACTTTACGGCATAGTTATGCTACCCATTTATTGGACAATGGCGTGGACATCCGCTATATTCAGGAGTTTCTGGGGCATTCTAAGCCTGAGACAACGATGATCTATACGCATATATCTCATAAGGACCTGGATCAGATCACCGATCCATTGGATAAAGCGGTGAGCAAATATGTAGAAGATAAAAAATCGGATAAAGATGATAAAAATGTATTGTTATCCGGCAAAAAATTCCG
>JAVLBJ010000025.1:0-26435 GCA_031581455.1 Psychroflexus sp.
AAGAAGTGCCCGCGCAAACTCCGATATCACAGCTAATGAGCAAGCGATTAAAAAAGCGAGGATTCAAGTTCGTAGGTCCGGTCATTTGCTACTCCTTTATGCAAGCCATAGGAATGGTCAATGACCACACGTTGGATTGTTTTCGCTATCAGGAAATCGCTGAGCTGTGATAACACTTTGCTATTATACCAATTTTGGGTATATTTAAAAAATAATTATCAGATGAACAAAAACACATCAATATCACTCGGGAATTACTTTGACCAATTCGTTCAAAACCGTATAACTGAAGGAAGATATAAGAATGTTAGCGAGGTAATTCGTACCGGATTAATACTTTTAGAGGAGGAAGAGAGCAAAGCAATTGCATTGAGAACAGCAATACAAGAAGGAATTGAAAGCGGCATAGCTGATAACTTCAACCCAAAAGAACATCTTGAATCCCAAAAAGCGAAAAAGCACTCGAATGGCTGAGTATAAATTAACGAACAAAGCTATTGAGGACCTATCAAAAATTTGGGATTACACTTTTGAAGTTTGGTCTGAACAACAAGCGGACAAATATTAAGACCGACTAATATCAAAATGTATAGAAATTACTGAAAACCCTTAATTAGGAAAAAATTATGATGTAATTTCAACACAGCTTCTTGGTATAAAAACAGATCGGCATATAATTTTCTACAGAGTTCTAAATCAAAATCATATTGAGATCACAAGAATATTACTCGAAAGAATGGACTTAAAAAAAAGAATAGCAGAATAAGTAATGTACACAATAGACCAGCTCAGAAAGAATAAAGCTTATTTTTTTCAAGAAATATCCTATTAAAAGTTTGGCCTTATCTGGTTCTGTAGCTAGGAATGAAGAAAATGAAAGTAGCGATATTGACATCCTGGTCGAGTTCAATGAAAACGTTGGCATAGAGTTTATTGATCTAGCGGATGAATTAGAAGAGCTTTTCTCTAGTAAGGTGGATCTGGTGTCAAATAATGGGATCAAAAACAAATATTTCCAGCATATGAAAAGGGATCTTATCTATGTATAAAAGATCTACATCTTTATTGATCGAAGATATACCCGAAGCTATCGATCTCATCAACACTCGTGAAATACTCGTCGCTTCATTGTTTGAATATCAATAGGACCGCCCTACATCTACCAAGATTTTCTTAATCTTATTCATTCGTGCCCTAAACGGCTATATTTGCAAATTATCAACAAAAGATCTATCCATTGCAACAACCGAAAGCTAAAAAAATACCTAAGGAACTAGAAATTCATAAAGATGTAAGAATAGATGATTACTACTGGATGAATCAACGCGATAGCGATGATGTCCTGAACTATCTCCGGGAAGAAAACGCTTATTTCAAAGAGAACACAAAGCATTTAAATGCCTTACAGGAAGATATTTATCAGGAGATCCGTTCCCGAATCAAGGAAGATGACCGCTCTGTACCCTATTTGTTCAACGAGTATTGGTATTGGGTAGAATACGCCGAAAATAATGAGTACCCATTATATTTTCGGAAAAAAGATGAACCCAATGTATCAAATGAACTGCTTTTCGATGCCAATAAAATGGCGGAAGGTCACGAATATTTCAAGATAACCGGCATCAGTATCAGTCCTAACAATCAATTCGCGGCTTTTGGGATCGATACCGTAGGGAGAAGGAATTACACCTTATATGTCAAGGATTTGTTCATGGATAAGAAGTTATCGGTAGAGATAGAACATACAGTGGGTTGCTATGCCTGGGCGAATGATAATTCCACTTTGTTCTACGCCAGGCGCGACCCGGAAACCTTAAGATCGGATAAGATCTTTAGGACCGATGTCCATACAGAAGACTTCGGTGAGCAAATGGTCTATCGCGAAAAAGATGAAAAATTCGATACTTTTGTTTATCGATCAAAATCGCAAGCCTATGTCATCATCGTATCCTCTAGCTCGATATCTGACGAATATAGATTTTTAAGCACCAACCGACCTAAAGATGAGTTCCAGCTATTTCAGCCAAGGCAAGATCATCTGGAATACAGCATAGAGCATATAGATGACAAGTTCTACATCTTAACAAATGCGGATCAGGCGGATAATTTTAAACTGATGACCACACCGGTTGATCAAACGTCAAAAGAAAATTGGCAGGTTTTCCAGGATCACGATACCGATGTTTTGTTAGAAGATGTTGACGTGTTTTCTGATTTCATCGTATTATCGGAACGCTCAAAAGGGCTTAATCATTTAAAAGTGATTCCTCAAGATCAACCCGAAAAAGCTTATTATATCCCGATACAAAGCGAAACCTACACCTTAGGAACCTCCGGCAATCCTGTGATGAAAACAGATAAGTTGCGCTTTGTGTTCAATTCGATGACCACGCCTACACAAGTCATTGAATATGATATGCAAAACAAGGCCGAAAAGGTCTTAAAACAACAGGAAGTACCGGATAAGAGCTTTGACCCCAGGAACTACAAATCAAGAAGAATTTGGGTGAAATCGCGAGATGGTGTACAAATCCCGGTTTCCATGGTATTCCATAAGGATACCGACCTTAGTCAACCTAATAAGCTGTTGCTCATGGGTTATGGAAGTTACGGGATAACCGTAGACCCATATTTTTCCGTATCCCGTATAAGCTTATTAGATCGTGGATTTATTTATGCGATAGCTCATGTTCGTGGTGGTGAATATTTAGGGAGGCAATGGTATGAGAATGGTAAGTTCCTCAAGAAAAAGAATACTTTCCATGACTTTATAGATGTCAGTAAATTTCTTATAGAAAGAGAATATACGTCTTCAGATCTGCTTTGCGCCTTAGGCGGATCAGCCGGCGGAATGCTGATGGGCGTCATTCTTAATGAAGCACCGCAACTTTATAGGTCCGTAGTTGCCGCCGTTCCATTTGTAGATGTATTAACGACCATGCTGGATGATACCATTCCGCTAACTACGGGAGAATACGATGAATGGGGAAATCCTAAGCACCATAAATACTATCATTATATGAAGTCCTATTCGCCTTATGATAACGTCAAAGCGCAGGAATATCCAAATATTCTGGTCACGACCGGATATCACGACTCACAGGTGCAATAT
This sequence comes from Psychroflexus sp., assembly GCA_031581455.1. Classification (GTDB taxonomy): domain Bacteria; phylum Bacteroidota; class Bacteroidia; order Flavobacteriales; family Flavobacteriaceae; genus Psychroflexus. The sequence goes on from JAVLBJ010000025.1 coordinate 3,113, forward strand.
TGGGAGCCCGCAAAATGGGTGGCCAAATTGAGAGCACATAAGACAAATCACAACTTACTGCTTTTCTACACGGAAATGGAGGCTGGTCATAGCGGTTCCTCCGGTAGATTTAGCTCGATAAAAGAAACGGCCAGGGACTTTGCGTTCATAATAGATACCGTAAGATCTGATGAAAATTAAAATTTATTGTAATTTTGCCTTTTAATTTGCTGAAGATGAACGAGCATAAACCTTTTACCACAAAAGGAATAACAGAAAATCTAACCGATCTGGTGGGCAATACGCCCATGATTAGGCTGCATAAGATTACCGAGCATTTACCGGGCGATTATTTCACCAAATATGAAGCCGGAAATCCAGGTCTGGCAGCAAAGGACAGGATCGCTCAATATATACTTAAAAAAGCAGAAGCTGACGGTCAATTAAAACCGGGCTCGACCGTCGTGGAAACTACATCCGGCAACACCGGTTTCAGCTTAGCAATGACATGTGCCGTAAAAGGATACCGCTGTATTCTGGCAGTAAGCGATAAATCATCAACAGATAAGATCAACTTATTAAAAACGATGGGTGCAGAAGTCCATGTTTGCCCGGCAAAGGTTAAGCCGGATGATCCTCGCTCCTATTATGAAGTGGCTAAACGTATTCATCAAGAAACACCTGATTCCATTTATATCAATCAGTATTTCAATGAATTGAACATTGAAGCGCATTATCATTCCACAGGAAAAGAGATTTGGGAACAAACCGATGGTCAGATCACGCATTTGGTAAGTCCAAGTGGCACCGGAGGAACCATCTCTGGAGCAGCCAGATATTTAAAAGAGAAAAATCCCGATATCAAGATCTTAGGCGTTGACGCCTATGGCTCGGCTATCCAAAAGTATCATGAAACAAGAGAGTTTGATGAAAATGAGATCTATTCTTATAAGATAGAAGGTTTAGGAAAGAATTTGATACCAAAGGCGACGGACTTTGACAGCATCGATCATTTTGAGAAAGTGACCGATGAAGAAAGTGCCTATATGGCCCGATACATCGCTAAGAATGAAGGCATGTTCGTAGGCTATACCAGCGGTGCCGCCATGATGGGATTGTATCAATATGCACAAAAAGGTTTTTTTGATGAACATTCAAAAGTAGTTGTCGTTTTTTCCGATCACGGATCGCGCTATATGAGCAAGATCTATAGTGAGGAATGGATGCAGCAACAAGGTTTTACTAACGAAGATAAATTTACGATTCAGCCGCTTGAAAAGGCTGAACTTAACCATGAAAATTGATGTAGTATGAAAGATCTATTTAACAAAATCTACCGTGATAAAGGTCCTTTGGGAAAATGGGCAGATCAGGCCGAAGGCTATTTTGTCTTCCCAAAACTGGAAGGACAGATCAGTAATAGAATGAAATTCCAGGGACAAGAGGTCATTACCTGGAGCGTAAACGATTACTTAGGTCTGGCCAATCATCCAGAAGTGAGAAAAGCGGATGAGGAAGCGGTAAAAAAATATGGGAACGCTTATCCTATGGGCGCCAGAATGATGAGCGGTCATACCGATCTTCATGAAAAATTACAGGACGAGTTAGCTAAATTCGTTAACAAGGAAGCGGCCTATGTGCTGAACTTTGGCTATCAGGGCATTTTGAGCACTATCGATGCTTTAGTAGGAAAGAACGACGTTATCGTCTACGATGCCGATGCGCATGCCTGTATCATTGATGGTGTTAGACTTCACTTAGGGAAGAGATTTACTTATAAACATAACGATCTGGACAGTATCGAGTTGAATCTGGCGCGTGCAGAGAAGATCGCTGAGCAAACCGGAGGTGGCATCCTGTTCATATCAGAAGGCGTTTTTGGTATGCGCGGTGAGCAAGGAAAGCTCAAAGAGATCGTAGAACTCAAGAAGAAATACAATTTCAGATTATTGGTCGATGATGCACACGGCTTTGGAACCCTGGGAGAAACCGGCGCTGGAGCTGGTGAAGAACAAGGTGTTCAGGACGACATTGATGTCTATTTTGCCACATTTGCCAAATCAATGGCGTCGACCGGTGCTTTTATTGCCGGTGATCAGGAGATCATCGATTATCTCAAATATAATCTGCGTTCTCAGATGTTTGCAAAGTCCCTTCAAATAGCCTTGGTAGAAGGAGCTTTAAAGCGATTAGAGATGATTAGGACGATGCCCGAATTTAAAAATAAGCTCTGGGAAAATGTCAATGCCTTACAAAAAGGATTGACCGATAATGGATTTGATATAGGCACCACGCAGAGTTGTGTGACGCCGGTTTATCTTAAAGGTAGCATTCCTGAAGCGATGGCATTGGTCAAGGACCTGCGAGAAAATTACGGGGTCTTCTGCTCTATCGTGGTCTATCCGGTCATTCCTAAAGGTTTGATCTTGCTAAGAATGATCCCAACAGCCACGCATACGATGGAAGATATCGATGAAACTGTGAAGGCATTCTCTGCCATTCGTGAAAAGTTGCATAATGGCACTTACAAGAAGATCGCCAAAGCGGTGATGGAAGAGAGCGAATAGAGAATTTGCTTCTTGAAATATAAAAAAGTGCACGATTTTCATCGTGCACTTTTTCTTTTAGTAAGGAATTATTGATTAGAAAAGAAAAAAATATGAAACTAAACTTGTAGTAGTGTATTATAATATGGGCAAAAATATTATAAAAGCAATAACTGTGTAAGACTTATTAAAATGTTTTTAATGGTATTCAATGTTAAAGTAGTATTATATTAACTGTTATTTAAAGTATTATAATTAAACAGGGGGAATTTAGTAAGTAATATGACTTTAACTTTCTAAAACCTTATTCAAGAATTAACAAAAAAATATATATTGCGCCTTCATATTTAAATAACATAAAATATGAAGGTGTTAGTGTGTTTGTTATTGATTTTTCCATTTCTATTAAGCGCTCAACTTAATGAAAGTGATTCATTAAAGTTAAAAGCAAAGCTATCTGTTACAGGTTTTTATCAGGGAGGAAATGTGGAAACTTTTATTTTTAGAGCCAAATCAGATTTTAAATATAAAGCCTTTGACAAATGGGTTTTTAAAACCCAAAACTCTTATGTTTATCAGGAGTTCGGCAAAGAAAAAGCAGATGAAGATTTTCTAACGCTTAATTTCGTCTATTTTAATCCAGACAAAAAATTTTACCCATTGGTCTTAGGAATTGCCAGTTCTAATTTTAGGAGAAAAATAGATTTACGTTCGCTCGTTGGTGCCGGAGTTACTTATCAGGCCTTAGATAAAAAGAAAAATTGGCTTAAGCTTTCACTTTCCAGCGAGTATGAACAGACTAATTTTTTAGAAACAGATTTTAATATTGATGATTATGATGATAGTAAAAATATCAGCACATTTCGTGGTACCATTTGGGTGAACGGCAAATACCATCTATTTAATGAAAAATTGGTGCTAAGCCATGAATTTTATTTTCAACCATCTTTAGAAAAAGAGGACAACTATCGATGGCAAGCAGATTTAGGATTAGAGCTTCCTGTTTGGGATTTTTTAAGTTTTAAAGTCAATTACATGCATACCTTTGAAAGTATCGTCATAGAAAGTCAGGAACGAGAAGATCAAGTTTTAACCTTTGGCTTAACCTTAAAAAGCTATTAGTCTACTCCCTGAACATTTGTATCAATTCTATAGATTGATGTTCTTGCAGTGATATAAAGTTGGCTCCTGTCTTTTCCACCAAAACAAACATTGGAAGGTACTTCCGGAACTTCTATTGAAGTCAGTAATTGGCCTTTAGGCGAATAAACATCTACATGACTATTTCCTACTGTAGTAAGATATAAATTCCCATTTTTATCTAAGGTCATCCCATCTGAACCTTTGTCTATTAAGAGCTCTTTATTTGACAGGTTACCATTTGATTTTATGTTATAGACAAATGTTTTCTCTAAACTAGTATCCGTAATGTAAAGTTTTTTTCCGTTAGGAGTACCTAGAATACCGTTAGGTTTTTTTAGCTCATCCTCCACTCTAATCACATTAGATCTGTCCGGTTGGATATAATAAACGTGTTCACCATCTTGATCTAATTCTGGGTTTTCTCCTGCATATTTGGGGTCAGTAAAATAAATACCACCTCTTTTATCCGGCCATAAGTCATTGGGTTGATTAAACCTATTAGACTGATAACTTGACACTAATACCTGATAGTTACCATCAGGAGAATAAGCAGCTATCCTACCCTTTCCGCCTTCGCAGACTAGCAACTTGCCTTGATCATCAAAATAAAGTCCGTTAGCATTGCCACTTTTTAATCTAAAGGTATCTAACTTATTTTCAGTACGCCAAATGAGTATTTGGTCATTAGGAATATCAGTAAAATAAACATGACCTAAAGAATCTGCCGCCGGTCCTTCTGTAAAACCAAAACCATTTGCTAATTGCTCAACTTTTCCAGCTATAATATTTTGATCCTTTGCTGATTTATCGTTTGCCTTTGATTTGTCAGATGGTTGATTACAAGCCAGAAGTATCAGCAAAAGAAATAATCCGGTGATATTTTTCATCATTTATTTTTTTTACAAAACTATGTATAACTTAACTTAATTTGTTTCTTTACAGTATCTATAATAGTCATTAGTGCTGAACTATCATTTAAATTTACTAATTCATTTTCTGTTTGATGTTGATTTAAACTTTTGTGAACTGCTTCTATTTCATGTACATAACCATTTCCTTGATAAGGCAACTCATAAATTTTTAAATCAGCATTTTCATTTTCTACTGATATTTTTTGAGGATGATGGAATGGTGCATGAAGCTTAATCTTTCCTTTAGTTCCGTAAACATAAGCTTCATTTGCTGTATGCGCTTCGAATGTGGAAGATAAATTAGCAATTTGATTATTTTTAAAACCTAAAAGCATCTCGCAAGTAATATCAACATCAGTGTTTGCTTTTCTGGCCATTGCATTAATATCAACTGGCATACCTAGTGTCAAATAGCTGATATAAATAGGATAAATACCAATATCCAACAAAGAGCCAGCACCTAATTGTTTATTAAATAATCGGCTTTCTGAATCAAAAGGTTTACGAAAACCAAAATCAGAACGAATTGAAATCAAATCGCCTATAGCGTTTTGATCTAATAAAGACACAAACTTTTTAATAGCCGGTATGAATCTTGTCCATATACCTTCCATGAAAAACAAGTCTTTAGAACGAGCTTTATGAATCATAGCTTTAACTTCATTGCTATTTAAACCTAAGGGTTTTTCACATAAGACTGACTTACCATGTTCAAAGCACATCATAGTATGATCAAAATGATAATTATTAGGCGTAGCGATGTAAATAATATCTACATCAGGATTTTTAGCGAGTTGAAGATAATCATCATAATAACTCACTGATTTGTGATGTAGAGCGAATGCTTTTGCTTTATCTAGTGATCTGGAGGCAACACCCTGCAAAACTGCACCATCTGCTAACTGTAAATCTGAGGCAAATTTATGAGCTATGTTTCCAAGACCTATAATTCCCCAATTAATGATCTGTGACATTATATCTTTGTTTGTTTAAATGTAGTAAACATCAATAGTTATTTAAAATATATAAATTCAAGTTGCTACTAATCTTTTATCAAATGGAAAAGGCTTAACATCCATAATTTTTATATGTTTAAAAGCATCATGATGTGGATTGATAAGGTAATTAAAATCACCCTGAACCACAGCTGAGGGTACTTTTAAAATAGAATATGTTTTAGTGTTAACAAATTCATCACCTATTTTTTGAGTAGACTTTATTGCCGGTTTGGAGTCCCAATTATCAGGAAGACTCTTGATGGCTAATGATTTTATATTAAGCTGATCAGGAACGTTTATTTCAATCATCATATAATCTTTAGGGAGCGAAATTAATGATAAATGAACTGCAACTTCAGCCATAGCTAAGGCCCTGCTTTCAGCTGTATATACGATTTCAGTCCCTTTTGAATTCCAGCGATTACCGAATTTAGAAGCACCTACTCCATTTAGTTGATACGCATACCTTTTCCTTGATAACCTAAAAACTCTCATCAAGCAAAAATGCCATATTCTATATTATTGAGCTCTTGCATAACAAGTTCTTTACCGTATGAATCTTTTAAAAGCTCACCAGGAGTTAAATTAGCTAAAGCATAGGATGGCGTATTTAACCATTTGTAAAACTCATCTGATGTATCAAAAACTTGCTTACCAAAATTTGTAACCTCTGCGAGCTCAAATATCTTTTCAGTGTGAATAGGCTTGTATTTATAATTAGGCTCTTTACTATGTCTTTGTAAGGTTTTAGTAGATACATTTAAATATGATGCCCAATCATCCTCTGAAAAAGGCGTTATTTTTTGAATCTGATCAAACAAATATTGAGGTATTCCAAATCTAATAGCCTTAACCAATAGCATCTTATTTTCAAAAAATTCTGAAAAACCTAGATGACTAATATTAAAAGGAAAATAAGATTGTTGATCTAAGCTTCTAGCATATTGTGCTATAGATTCATTTACGGCTGAGTGTAATTTAGTATCATTTGTGTGATTATGAAATTCCATAACAAATACATTTGTCCACAAATTTAAGACTTTTGTTTTATTTTGTAAAATATTTACATAATTTTTTTAAATGACATTCAAATCAAAGAAACATTTTACGCTTAACAAATATCAAACAGCTTTAGACTTCTGCTCTTCTTGAAGTTGTTCTTTATGTTTATCAACAGGACTACCAAATAAAATTCCCCATACATGTTTTGGAGAACGAGCTTTTCCAAGATCTTTAAACACTTCAATCCATTCGTGAAACACTAAATAAAAAGGATTAAAAGAATTTACAGGTTTAGTAATTCCATATACAGGTCTTTCTTCTTCTTCCTTAAAAGTGCCAAAAATTCTGTCCCATATAATTAATGTAGAACCAAAATTCTTATCGATATATTTTTCATTAATTGAGTGATGAACTCTATGATGTGAAGGTGTTGTAAAGAAGTATTCAATCGGTTTTGGTAATTTGCCTATTAACTCCGTATGTAACCAAAATTGATAAAGCACACCTACTTGATGAACAATTATGAACACTAAAGGGTGGAAACCCAAAAATATGACTGGTAAGAAGAATATGATCTTCAAATTTTGCGTCCATGATAATCTAAAGGATACTGAAAAATTATAATATTCAGAGGAATGATGGACTACATGCGTTGACCACCAAAACCTTTGCTCATGAGCGATACGATGCGCCCAATATCGACAAAAATCCAGAACAAAAAAACATAATACAAATGACCACCAGGTCATAGGTATCTTCAAAGGTGATAAATTATAGAAAAATAGAAAAACGATAAAAACACCAATTTTCATGAAGCTGTTCAGTAAAATATTAACAACCCCAATAGAAAGTGAAGCTAAAAAGTCTTTACCAGAATAGGCCTTCATATTCTTTTTCTTGGTTAAGAAATATTCTAAACCAACAAAAAAGAACATCAGAGGTGCAACAACCCATATAATCGTAGTAAAATCATATTGCTGTATGTCTTCTAAGTGCCATTCTTCTTTCATCATCAAAATATTTGATGCCAAAAATACAATTTATAGGCGGGTATAAATAAGTTTAATAAGAATTTAAATATTGGGTTTTAAAAGAGATTGTATATTTACTAGTTAAAGATTTTATATGATTAACAGAAATCTAGCTTTACAAGAATTAAGACCGGAAATCCCAAATGCAAAGGTGATGAATAATACTGGTGATGAAGAGCGCTTTCAAAATCAAACTTTAAGGCCAATTGCCAAATTTCAAAATGATCTGATGATCGCGGTTTTCAAAAAATACATCCAAAGAAGAAAAAATGTATTTTACAGCCTAAATTTACCTAAAAAAGAAGCCTATATTGATCATTCCATCAAAAAAGATCTCAAATTTAGAAATCAGATAAAAGGAATCTTCATAGGTCTTTTTACAGATGATGAATACGCTGAATATATCGAGAATTCTTCAAAACTAAACAAACGTATTGCCAATCTGGCTATTGAAAGACTTAAGAGTAATATTCAGCTATTTGAAAAGAATGATTAAGTGATGATATGTTCTTCCAGTTGATTAAATTTTATTCTATTTAAAAATAATCCTGATGCCGGAGCGATATAAGTAAAATTAGATGTAGCTGGATATTTAAGATAATAATCAAGTTGATCTATCGTAAACTTTCCTATTCCTATTTCTATTAAAGCTCCCATCATTAACCGTATTTGTTGACGTTTAAAGCCTTTGCCACGAACAATAAACGCATAAGATTCTTCAGGAAAAATAGGAAGTTGGAACAAATCGTTGTAGATAACTTCAGCTTTTTTTATATCAACAATAGTCTTAGTATCAGACTGGGGCAAATGTATAAAAGCTCTAAAATCATGTTGTCCTTCGAAAAATTTAGCTGCTTTTGTCATCAATTCTAAATCTAGTTTTTCCTGGATGTTTGTCATAAAAGGCGCACAAAATGGGTGATTTTTAACTGGAAAACTAAATAGATAGATATACTCCTTTTCTTTAGGATGCTGGATAATATTAAAATTATCATCAACCTGGCAAATCGAAAGCGCTCGGATATCAGGAGGTAAATTTTTATTAAAATCTAAAAAAAATGATGGCTGATCTAAGGCTTCTTGCTCTACAAAAAGTTCAATAAATGTAGAAAAAGCAGAAACCATAGCATCTGTCCTTCCTGCTGATACAACCTTTTTTCGACGATTACCTAACACATAGTTTAAGGTCTTACGCACCATTTTTTCCAGTGTGATAACGCCTGGTTGCTGTTGCCAGCCATGGTAACGAAACCCTAAAAACTGTATTTCTATCAGATAATTGTAGCGGACAATATGACTCACTTTTTCACATGTCTTTTATGAAGTACATCGATGACATCCTGAAGCTGATAACCATTTTTAGCAAGTAATACCATTTGATGAAAAATTAAGTCTGCATTTTCGTTGAGATAATCTTTTTTAGTACCGGTTTCTGCTTCTAAAATAGTTTCAACAGCTTCTTCTCCCACTTTTTGGGCTACCTTCTTAATAGGTTTTTTAAGCAAACCACTAACATAACTATTCTCATCAGATTGAAGCTTTCTTTGTTCAATAACTTCTGTTAAATGGGATAGAAAATGTAGGTTGGACGTATTATTTTCAGCCCAGCAAGTATCTGTCCCTTTATGACAAACGGGGCCTTCAGGTTGCGCCAGTACAAGTAAAGCATCCTGATCACAATCTTCTTTAATTGATTTTAATACCAAATAATTACCACTTTCTTCACCTTTAGTCCAAAGTCTTTGCTTACTACGGCTATAAAAACAAACTTTATTTGTAGATAATGTTTTTTCTACAGCTTGTCTGTTCATATACCCAAGCATCAAAACTTTCCTGGTCTGGTGATCCTGGATTATAGCTGGGATCAGTCCGTCAGCATATTTTTTAAAATTGAGTTTATCTATCATGATCTTATATTGATGTTTTGATCGATCAGGTATTTTTTTACCTCTCGAATACTGGTTTCTTTAAAATGAAAAATACTGGCCGCAAGCGCAGCATCTGCCTTTCCTTTTTGAAAAGTATCTGCAAAATGCAACTTGTTCCCCGCTCCACCACTGGCAATAATCGGAATCTTTAGCTTATTAGATAATTCTGCAATCGCTTCATCTGCAAAGCCATTCTTAGTTCCATCATGATTCATAGATGTGAACAATATTTCTCCAGCGCCTCTTTCCTCAGCTTCAAAGCACCATTCAAATAAATCGATATCCGTAGGTTTTTTACCGCCTACTAAGTGCACTTTCCATTCATTTTCAATTTTTTTAGCATCAACGGTGACAACTAAACATTGGGAACCAAACTTATCAGCGATCTCATTGATTAGATTTGGGTTACTCACCGCAGCTGAGTTAACGGCTACTTTATCAGCACCATTAGCTAATAGAACAGATACATCTTCTACACTGCTAACGCCACCACCTACAGTAAATGGAATAGATACTTTTTTAGCAACATCATGGACTAACTTGGCCAACGTTTTGCGTTTTTCTTCTGTAGCACTGATATCTAAAAACACGAGTTCATCGGCGAGCTCATCTGAATAAAAAGCTGCAAGTTCCACAGGGTCACCGGCATCACGTAGGTCGATAAAATTCACACCTTTTACTGTTCTTCCTTCTTTGATGTCCAGACAGGGTATAATCCTTTTTGCTAACATTTGTTTACAATATATTTTTCTAATTCTTTTAAGCTTATTTTTTTTTCATAAATAGCTTTTCCAACGATGATTCCTCCGCAACCGGCAAGTTTTGCTTTATCAACATCATCTACAGATAAAACACCACCTGAAACTATAAAACTGATTTCCGGAAACATTTTTACCAGAGATTTATATCTGTCTACTGAAATACCACTGAGCATACCATCTACAGCAATATCAGTTGCAATACAGTGAGCTATACCATGTCTGGCAAATTCTGACAAAAAATCTTTAAGTTGCTCATTTGATTCATCATGCCAGGCATTTATCGCAATTTTATCATTTTTAAAATCGGCACCTAAAATAATTTTTTCTCTGCCAAATGTAGATAACCATTCATGCACTCGTTTAGGTTTTTTAACAGCAATACTACCAGCGGTTATTTGCTGAGCTCCCGCATTCAGTACTCTCTGCACATCTTCTTCAGTTTTTATTCCACCGCCAATATCGATCTGAAGATTAGTTTTACTTGCTATGGCTTCTAAAATTTTGTAATGTTTAAATACACCGGATTTAGCACCATCAAGATCTACCAGATGTAAATATCTTATGCCGTGATCTTCATATTGTTGAGCTATCTCTAATGGAGATGCATCATATTCGGTTTTAGCTGAATAATCACCTTTTTTTAATCGCACACACTTCCCGTTGATGATGTCAATAGCAGGAATTATCTTAAATGATGATAGATTGTTCATTTGATCTTTAATGATTCGATTACCTAACTATTAAAAGCTTTTTTTAACCTGATCGAGTTTTCTTTTGGTTTCTCTTTCTTTAAGCGTTTGTCTTTTATCGTGAAGTTTCTTACCCTTAGCTAAAGCAATCTTCATTTTTGCCAAACCACGATTGTTGAGGTAGACTTTAAGCGGAATGATTGTCAAGCCAGTGTTTTTTACTTTTTTAAGCAGTTTGCGAAGTTCGTTTTTCTGGAGTAATAATTTCCTTGAATTTTTAGGATCGTGATTAAAGTAATTACCATGTGAATACTGCTGTATGGTCATATTAATAACAAACAGTTCGCCTTTATCGTTAAATTCACAAAAGCTTTCAGCTATAGACGCTTTGCCCTCACGAATAGATTTAATCTCAGTTCCAGCTAACACAATGCCGGCATCATACTTTTCTAATAGCTCGAAGTTAAACCTTGCTTTCTTGTTTTGTATGTTAACTGTGTTTTTAGCCATGAGGTAGCATTTTATGTAATAGATAAATCAGTTTCATATAATCTAATCTATTTTCTACAAAGTTAAGGTTTGACAGGTCTATTATTTCAGTCTTAAGATAATTTTGTTGTCTTATAAATTGCATATAACCCTTATGCAGGTCGTTAAGGTATTGAGCGTCGATATTTTGCTCATAATCTCTACCTCTTTTTTTGATATTTTGCAGTAATTTATCTGTATTTTGATATAGATATACATACAAATCTGGTTTAGGTAACTCCTTATACATCACATCAAATAACCTTTTATATAATTGATATTCATCTTGGTGCAAAGTAATGCGGGCAAAAATTAAAGACTTATAAAAATCATAATCAGCAACGGCAAAATTTCTAAACAAATCAAACTGACCTATCTCTTCAACTAATTGTTGATGTCTGTCTGCAAGGAAAGATAATTCTAAAGGAAAAGCATACCTTTTTTTATTCTTATAAAATTTGGGTAAAAAAGGATTATCATGATATCTTTCCAAAAAAGCTTTAGCTTGATAATCCTGTTCTATCATTTTACACAAAGTTGTCTTGCCGGCCCCTATATTCCCTTCAATAACGAGATAATTTAACGATAAATCAGGAAGTTGAGGCTTTGTTAATTTAAAATCAACTTCATATAGAGATGAGTCATCTGAAGTTTCTTTCATCAACTGGCGTATACTTACATCATTTATAGGATGAATTAAATCTGCTGCAATATCAGCCATAGGATATAATACAAACTTTCTATAAGCTAATTGAGGATGTGGTACATGCAATTTTTTAGATGATATAGTGAGATCACCATAAAAAATGATATCTAAATCTATTACTCTGTTAACATAACCATCGTTATTAGTTCTGGTTCTACCAAGTTCAACCTCTATTTCTAGCAATAATTTTAAGACCACTTCTGCAGAATAATTAGTTCTTACTGAGATGCAAGCGTTTAAAAACGGTTCACCTTTAAAGCCCCAGGCTGGTGTATGATAAACTTTAGATATCGACTGAATAGCACCAATGCGTTCAAAAATTAAATCGACTGATTCCTGTAAACGCTGTTCTTTATCGCCCTGATTGCTCCCTAAAGCGATGTATGTTAAGGTAGATCGTATCAAATTTGTTAAGAAATATTTAGCAAATCAAATTTAAAATTGCCATGAAATTTAAAAGCTTACAAAAATAGGAGGTATTACATTTGCAGACAAATTATCTAATCATTTCATCACAAAATAAAAATAAGCAGGCTTTAGCGCTTAGAATATATCTTGTTCTGTCCGCATTGTTTATCACATCATTAGTGGCATCAAACCTGATCTTTAAAAAATTTTTTTATTGGGACTTCTTCGGTTTGTACACTTTTGAAATATCAGTAGGTATTTTACCATATCCTATAACTTTTTTAATTACGGATACTATCAGCGAAATATATGGTAAGAAGAAAGCAAATCAAGTGGTCACCACAGGTATTTTTGCATCTTTCTTTTCTTTAGGCATAATACTTCTGGCAGATGCTGTTCCGGCAATTCAAAAATCTCCCATAGGAGATGAGCTGTTTCACGATGTTTTTGGCGCAACAGGCATTGCTGTTGGGGCTTCTATGACAGCCTACTTATTAGCCCAATATGTAGACATTAGTCTTTATCATTTTTGGAAAAAATTGACTAAAGGAAAATATTTATGGATTAGAAATAACTTTTCTACATTCCTTTCACAATTTATAGACACTTTTTCTGTCATTGCGTTACTAAGTATCTTTGGAGAACTGCCCTGGGAATCATTTACAGGCCTGCTTTTAAGCGGCTTCTTATTTAAAGTGCTAATTGCTGCATTAGATACACCTTTGTTATATTTGATCGTTTATTGGATGAGAAAAGTGTTTAATTTAAAAAATACTGAAGATTTAAAACTAACAGACAAGGATTAAACAACTTATAATTTAAATTTATAAAAATTATTTTATGAAAAAGAAACTCCGTATAGTAGGTATAATTCTGGTTATCTTAATAGGGGCATTATTTATTATTCCTATTGTTTTTGAGGATGATATAGAGAAAATAGTGCTTGAAAAGGTCAATAAAGAATTAAAGGCAGATATCAGTTGGAAAGATTTTAAACTGAGTTTGCTGGCTGATTTTCCTCACGCTCAGCTCAGCATTAGCGAGCTTAGCCTTGTTAATAAAGAAAGTCCTTTTAAAGGTGATACTTTAGCTAAGATAAACACACTTAAAGCAGGTATGCCTATTACGCAAATATTTTCAGATCACATTAGCATTGAATATTTTACCGTCAACAAGGCAGATATCAATTTAAAAACTAATGAAGATGGTCAGGTAAATTACTTAATCACAAAAGCTTCGCCTGAAAACGCTGACGAAAACACATCAGATGACACAGCAGAGCCTGTAAAGTTCACTTTAAGCAATTATGAAATCACAAATAGCGAATTGCATTATATAGACCTAAGTGCTAAAACTGATTTTGGGATTAAAAATCTCAACCATGAAGGAAGCGGAAATTTCACCACTGATCAATTCATGTTAAAAACCACATCTGATGCTATGGTCTCTTTTGCACAAGATGGAACTTATTATCTCGCTGGCAATCACATCCAAATAACATCAGATTTTGATGTAGATCTCAATCAAATGCGTTTTGAATTTTTGAACAATAGAATGCTTATTAATCAATTACCACTAAAATTTGACGGTTCTTATCAATTAGGTGATGAAGGTGATGCTATGAATATCGATTTTTCTACTCCTAATTCTGATTTTAAAAACTTGTTAGCATTGATTCCTGAAGCTTATCAAAAACAAATGAGCGAAGTAAAAACCACTGGCGAATTTAGTTTGAAAGGAAAAGTAAATGGCAGTTTAACAGATGAAAAAATTCCTCATTTTAATATCAGTGTAACCAGCCAGGATGCCTCTTTTAATTTTCCGTCATTACCTAAAAAAGCAGAGCATATAGAATTAGATGTGCAAATTTTAAATGCTACCGGAAATATTGATGATACGCAAGTACTGGGAAAGAAAATTGATTTTAGCATTAGTGGAAACCGGCTTCAAAATACTTTTAGTATGAACGATTTGATGGATAAAATAATCATCAGTTATAAAGGAAGAGGCAAAATGAACCTGGCTGATATACAAAGAGTTTATCCTATGGAGGAAGATTTTGACTTAAAAGGTGATTTAGCTGCTAATATTCAGGCCTCGTTTACCATGGATGCTATAGAAAAAGAACAATACAGCCGGGTGAAGACCAATGGCAACCTAAGTCTTAATAATTTTAATTTTACATCAGATCAATTACCACATCCTGTGAATATTAAAGAATCTGAAGTGATCTTTAATCAGGATTTAGCCAATTTAAATGAATTTTCAATGACGACCGGCGAAACCGATATTCAAGCTACCGGTAGTTTGAGTAATTTTTTAGGCTTTGCATTAAAAAATCAGGAGCTAAAAGGAAGTTTTCAGGTATCATCTAATCAATTATTATTGAGCGACTTGATGACTGCTGACGATTCTGGACAGGTAAAAAATGAAGATAAGGATAAGACCTTAAATACATCTGATGAAAGTTTAAAAATACCTGATTTTTTAAATCTTAACGCTAATTTTAAAGCTGATAAGGTAGTTTATGATAATTTGAGTTTAACGAATGCAAGCGGGAAATTATCAGTAAAAAATCAAATAGCAAAAATTTCAGATTTTAAGGCCAATACTTTATCCGGTGCCGTAAAAGGTGCCGTATTATTGGACACTCAATCCGATGCAACACGTTTTGATTCTAAGCTCAATTTAGATGCCATTTCGATCACTCAAAGTATCAATCAATTAATCACCCTGCAAAAATTAGCTCCCGTTTTACAGGTTTTAAACGGTGTTTTATCTACAGATATTAACCTAAATGGGACACTTGATAACAACCTAAGTCCGAATTTTGATCAACTACAAGGCTTACTCACGACTGATGTTCAGCAAGCTGGCGTAGAACCCAAGAAGATGAAATTAGTGAATAGTTTAGATCAACAATTAGGTTTTTTAAAAGGCAAAGACCTGAATCTTAAAACACTAAAAGCCAAGTTAAAAGTTAAAAATGGAGGCGTAAATGTATCGCCTTTCTCTTTTAAAGTTGATGATATTATCGTTGAGATGAGTGGTCGCCATTCCTTTACTCAAAATATGAATTACCAACTAAACCTTGAGGTTCCCGCAAAATATTTAGGGGACAAAATAGGCAATCAATTAGCTGATTTGAGCAATGCAGATCGTTCTAATATGAAAGTAGATGTTCCTGTGGATATTAGCGGTGCTTTAAAAAAGCCTAAAATTCAGGTAAATATGCAGCAGGCTGTAAAAAATCTAACACAGCAAATAGTGGATGCTCAAAAAGATAAATTAAAAGATAAAGCAAAAAATACAGTAAAGGACAAGATCAACAATCTTTTAGGAGGCGATAAAGAAAGTACTGATAAGGATAAAAGTAATGATAAAGACGAGGTAAAAGACAAGGCAGAAGATCTTTTAAATAATTTATTAGGCGGAAAAAAGAAGAAAAAGTAACCTTCTATTTGCAATTAGTATTTAAAAAAAACAGCCCAGTTAATCAGCAGACGTGGTAAACTATTTAGATTTAGGAAAGATATGCTTTAAAAATTGGCTCAAATATGGTCAATTTGCGCACGACCCTAATGAATATATTGTTTTACACGATCGCCGATTACTTGTGCAAATTATATCTAAAGTGGCATGTACATCGATAAAAGCCACTATAGGTAAGGCTATAGGTATTAATTATCAATTACCCAGTGGTTTGGATATTCACAGAAACCCTAAATGGCATAACCTATATGGCGATCAAATTAAGCCATATTCAAATTATAAGCTTATTTGTTTTGTAAGAAATCCATTAGCCAGACTGGTGTCTTGCTATAAACAAAAAGTGGTTTTTGATCCTAAAAACTCAGAATTTGATAGTTATTATTTTAAGCATTACCCGTTTTCTATAAAAGCTAATGAATCATTTTCAGAATTTTTAAATCAGGTGATAAATATTAATGATTTTGCAGCAGACAGGCACTTTAAAAGTCAGTATCACAGCATTTTTAAAAATAGAGAACCAGATTTTATAGGTAAGCTTGAAAATATAAAGGAAGACTGGGAATATATAGCCGAGCGCTATGATTTTCCAAAACGCCTATTGCGATTAAATCCTAACAATAATGCTAAACATTTACCTGATCAATGGCAGGCGTATTACTCTGATCATGATTTTGATAAAGCTATCAAGCGTTTTCAGATTGATATAAATGAATTTGACTACAAGCAAGCATTAATTGCCAAGTGATTTTTTTCGTCTGGCATCTTTTCTATCAGCCTTATTTTTAAACATTCTTCTGCCCTGATGCAAATCGTCATATCTATAGGAAATACCTAAACCAAAATTCCAAATGGAAGGGGTATCTTTAAAATTGAGTAAAATGGCACCATCTATTTGAATATCGTCTGTAGCTAAATAACCTACACCCATTCTTAAAAGCTCATCGCTATAATAATCACTTACAATAAACTGAAACTCTGTAAAAACGGCTAAATTTTCATTAAGCGTATGGGTAAGGGTAAATATACCTTCATAGCTGGGAAAATCACTTGTAATTCTATCGGCTATAAAATTAGTAACTAACACCCAGTTTTTATAATTATTTTGAGTAATAATCGCAGCTCTTGGCGATAATGAAGGTTCATTAGGCGGGAGAAATGGGTTATCTCCAAAGAGAATGTTTGAACCTACATAGGCTGATATAGATGGGATTAGATCATCCCATTGCAAGGTATTCTCAGCTTTCCAACTTCTTATGTTTGGGCCTTCTAAATCTTTTTTTAGATTTCTGTCATAAATAAGGTATTTAGCACCTAATGTATTTCTTCTAAAATTTTTACTGGTAAAATTTTCAGCTGATGCACCTCTCGGAATAATGGTAGATTCACTACCATAAGTACCATCTAATATAACTTCTAAACGTTCTAACAGCAAGCCGTAGCGTAAACTATAGTCCAAATCAAAAACATCTGATTCCTGTTGGAGCAGAACATGCTCCTTATTTCCTACTCTAAAACCCATTTCTCCCTGAATAACATCTGTACCTACAGCATAAGCACCGTAAGAAACGCCAGGTCTGTTAGAATTAATACTTTCTGTATATTGTGCATTAACCGTTGTTGCAAAAGTTATAAAAACACCTAATATAATATGTCTAAGCATCTTATTTTTTTAGGTCAAATATAGGCTTATTTATCATTTTCTAAAGCATTTTACCTTAACAGATACATCTGTTTACTACATTTGTATTTTAAAAATTACGATTTGGAAGTTTTAGTTATCATTGTACTGATTTTTTTTATAAGCGCCTACTTATTAAAACGTTTTTGGCCGCTTATTATCCGCTGGATACTGAAAAGAATGCAGCAAAAAATGCAAAAGCGTTATCAAGAGCAACAACATCAGCATAAACAGCAAAGCAATTCAAGACATCAAAAAAACAATAGCAACAATAATTCTACTGATCACTTAGGCGAATATGTTGATTACGAAGAAATCGATTAAAATACCATTCATGAATCTAAAAAAATTCAGCTTTAAATTACTTCCGGTACTGGGTTTTATACTCATTGCATTAGCTTTCTTTTATCCCGTTTTACAAGGAAAAGTTATCTATCAAAGTGATATTGCTCAATACAAAGGCATGTCTAAGCAGATGACAGAATATCAAAAAGAAAATGATGATTATTTATACTGGACAGACAGAAGCTTTGTGGGCATGCCAACTTATCAACTTGGTGCAGAATTCGATTATAAC
This sequence comes from Psychroflexus sp., assembly GCA_031581455.1. Classification (GTDB taxonomy): domain Bacteria; phylum Bacteroidota; class Bacteroidia; order Flavobacteriales; family Flavobacteriaceae; genus Psychroflexus. The sequence continues at coordinate 21,490 of JAVLBJ010000025.1, forward strand.
TACGTTAAGGAATTCGATCGTATTTTAAGATTTTTGCCCAGACCGGCAGATTATCTATTTCTATACTTTATAGGCTTATATATCTTGCTTTTGGTTTTTAAGGTTGATTATAGAATTGCTTTTATCGGTGCTTTAGCTTTTGGCTTTTCTACTTATTTGATTGTGATTTTACAGGTAGGTCATAATTCTAAAGCGCACGCCATTGCTTATATGCCGTTAGTTATAGCAGGTATTGTTAGTGTTTTTAGAAAAAATTACATTTTGGGAGGTTTAGGCTTAGCTTTAGCCGCCGCTTTAGAAGTGTCTACTAATCACTACCAGATGACCTATTACTTATTATTTCTGGTCGTTATTTTAGGCATCATTTATCTGATAGATGCGATAAAGCAGAAAACCATTCCTGATTATTTAAAGGCTGTTGGCGTGATGTTAATCGCCGGCATCATTGCTTTGAGCACTAATTCTACCAGATTATTATCAACCAAGGAATACACTGATTTCAGCACCCGTGGCCCATCTGCTTTATCAGATACATCAAAAAATGAAAACCTGTCTTCCAGTGGATTAACTTATGATTACATTACCAGTTATAGTTATGGCGCCCTGGAAAGTTTTAACCTTCTCATTCCCAATTTTATGGGTGGTTCCAGTTCGCATGCCTTTGATGAGGAATCTGAAATTTATGACCAATTTATCAAAATGGGCGCTTCTCCGGTTCAAGCTAAACAATATGCTAATCAAATGCCCGCCTATTGGGGTGATCAGCCTTATGTAGCCGCACCGGCTTATATTGGTGCTGTTGTGATATTTCTTTTTATGTTGGCTCTATTTTTAGTTAAAAGCAAGCATAAATATTGGATTGTAGCTACTTCTCTACTCGCTTTATTGCTTTCATGGGGTGATAACTTTAGCGGTTTAACCCGATTTTTTATCGATTATATCCCGCTATACGATAAATTTAGAGCAGTATCTTCCATTCAGGTGCTCATCGAGCTATGTGTACCTTTAATGGCATTTATTGGGCTTAGCCGATTCTTTTCTGATAAGATAGAAAAGGCCAGTAAAATTGAGGCTTTAAAACGAAGTGCCATCATCACAGGCGGTATTATGGCTTTGTTGCTTGTCTTTGGCGGATCACTATTTGATTTCTCCGGTGCTGCAGATCAACGATTAATACAACAGCAAGGTGGTGAAAAGTTTGTTACTGCACTCATCGAAGATAGAAAAGGGCTTTTTTATACAGATACATTTAGAAGTTTGATATTTATAGCGCTTATAGCCGGTAGTTTATGGTTATATTTAAAAGAAAAAATCAAAAAGCAAACTGTTTTTATCATAACTGGTTTATTAATCGTCATCGATCTGGCAGCAGTTGATTATCGTTACATTAGCGAAGATGATTTTGTTAGAGAATATGAGATGAGAAATCCATTTGTGCCAAATAAGGCTGATAAAATGGTGATGAATCAGGAAGGTCTGTTCCGTGTTTTAGATTTTACTACAAGTCCGTTTAATTCTGCGCGCGCCTCATTTTTTCATCATTCTGTAGGTGGTTATCATGCGGCTAAACCCGGTAGAATACAAGATTTATATGATTATCATATAGGAGATGGTAATCAAGAGGTGCTCAACATGCTAAATGTACGCTATGTTTTATTACAAAATCAGGGAAAAACTATGGCGCAGCCAAATCCGGATGCTTATGGTAATGCCTGGTTTGTTGATTCCTTAAAATTTGTATCGACCAATAAAAACGTAATTAAAAGTTTGGCAAATGCCGATTTAAAACAAACGGCTATCATTCATGATAAGTGGCAATCGCATTTTGATTTCCAGCCGATACAACCTGATTCTACAGCAACTGTGAAATTAGTGGATTATCAGCCTAATCAATTAACCTATGCGTATTCAGCTCAAACTGAACAAGTGGCGGTTTTCTCAGAAAATTACTATCCTCATGGTTGGAAAGCCACAATTAACGGTCAACCAGTTGATCATTTTAGAGTAAATTATACTTTACGCGGTCTTCAAGTACCTAAAGGAAAAGGAGAAATCACCTTTACATTTGATCCGGAAGTGGTCAAAACAGGAGAAAACATCAGTTTAGCAGGCTCAATTGTTTTTGTTATTTTATTATTAGCCGGCGGATTTTACACTTATAGAAAGCGGATAGATTCATGAAAAAAATATTGATTATTACCTATTATTGGCCACCGGCCGGCGGTCCCGGCGTGCATCGGTGGCTGGCATTTGCTAAATATCTGCTGGAAAAAGGCTACCAGCCTATTGCTGTGATTCCTGAAGATCCCCACTACCCTATTCAAGATGATTCAAATTATCGTCAAATTCCTCATCAAATTGAAACCATAAAAGTGCCAATTTTTGAACCTTATGCCATCGCCGGTAAATTATCGCCGGGAACGACAGCAAAAAACAAAAAAGGTATTATAGACGATGCTGATCATCAGTCTTTTATTCAAAAATCATTGTTGTATATTAGAGGAAATTATTTTGTGCCTGACGCGCGAAAATTTTGGGTTAAACCGGTCGTCAAAAAACTTAGAAAATACCTCAAGTCAACAGATGTAGATCAAATTATAACAACCGGGCCGCCACATAGCGTTCACTTGATAGGGCAAAAACTTAAGCAAGAATTTGCTCAATTACATTGGTTAGCAGATTTTAGAGATCCATGGACAAATATCAGCTATCATGATCAGCTAAAAATGAATGAAGCCACTAAGCAAAAACATAAACATTTAGAAAAAGAGGTTTTAGATGCTGCTGACCAATTAATCGTTACCAGTTTTCAAACGCAAATGGAATTCCAGGCTAAAACAAATACAACGGTAGCGCTTATTACCAATGGTTTTGAACCAACTGATATATCAACTGAAAATGAACTTACAGATAACTTCTCTTTGCTACACATCGGTTCACTTCAAAAAGGCAGAAATCCAAGGGTGTTATGGGAAGTGCTCAAGGAATTATCAGATGAAGACAAGAAGTTTCATGAGTTTCTGGAATTACTGCTTATAGGCAGTATAAGTGATGAAATCCGTCAATCTATCAAACACTACGATTTAAAGAAATACTCCTATTACAACCCGCAAATCAGTCATCAAGAATCATTAGAAATGCAGCATAAATCTATGATGCTGTTGCTCATAGAGGAAAATACACAGCAAAAATCAGGGATTATACCCGCTAAGTTTTTTGAATATCTAAATGCGAAAAGACCTATCATTGCCATAGGCCCGGAAAATTGGGATGTCGCACAATTGATAGATGAGACCAGAAGCGGACATTTCTTTAATTATCAAGATAAAAGCGCTCTGAAAAAGTATATCAGTGAAGCGTTTAAAAAATACCAGAAAGGAAAACTTAATATTAAATCAAAAAATTTAGAGCGTTATAGTCGTGAATCGCTTACAAATGATTTAGTTAAACTATTAAAATAATGGGGATTGTTTCCAATCAGTCTTTTAAGAACGTAATAAGCACTTATGCGGGCTTTGCGGTGGGTGCGCTTAACGTGCTTGTGCTCTATCCTTATTTTTTAAGTCAGGAATACTACGGTTTGGTAACGTTTTTATTATCAGCCGCTAATTTGATCTGGCCTTTTTTAGCAGTAGGTTTTCACAATGTGATAATACGCTTTTATTCCACCTATAAAACCAAAGCAGATAAAGACACTTTTTTAACTTTTGCGCTTATCGTTCCCTTGATTAGTGGAACAATAATTGGTTTAGTCAGTTGGTGGCTATATGATTGGATTTTAGTCTATTTTTCTGATAAAAATCAATTAATTCAGCCATTTGCCTGGCTTATCGTTCCACTTGGTGTGCTCAATGCTTATTTTGAAATGTTTTATTCCTGGGTAAAAGTTTTTCTAAAAAGTGTTTTTGGCAACCTGATGAAAGAAATTTTCCATCGATTAGCGATTACCATGCTTTTAGGCTTTTTATATTTTGATTGGATTAAAATTGAACATTTCATTTACTATTTAGCTGCTGTTTATATGCTTAGAGTTCTGGTCATCGGCACCTATGCCTTATGGGTTTACCTTCCTAAGTTTCAGTTGAGATTATTGCCCAATTACAAATCGGTTTTAAGTTATGCCTCATTAATCTTACTCGCTGGTTTTATTGCTGTAGCATTATTTGATCTGGATAAAGTGATGATAGAATATTTTATGCCGGTAGAAAATGTGCCGGTTTATGGTATTGCGGTATATATAGCCGCCGTCATTGCTGTTCCGGTCAAGGCGATGAATCAAATCGCCAAGCCATTAACCGCCTCTTTTATCAATGAAGATAAGTTAGACGCTTTGGAAAATCTTTACCAGCGAAGTTCAATAACCCTATTGATTATCAGCGGCTTCATTTTTTTGTTAATCGTATGCAATCTTGATCAAATCTATGCCATTATCCCGGAAGAATATCGTGGCGGATACAGCATTGTTATTTGGATAGGCCTGATTAAAGTTTTTGATAATCTTTTAGGTAACGGCGGTAGCATTTTATATTACTCTGATTATTATAAGGTGACACTCATAGGTGGATTGATCATCGTGGCGCTGGCCATTGCTTTTAATGCGCTGTTGATTCCATTATATGGTATATTAGGTGCCGGAATAACTACTTTCTTAGCTTTTTTACTTTATGATCTGCTCAAGTTGATCTTAGTCTATAAACGATTTAAAATAACCCCATTTAGTGTGAAAACCTTTTATGTAATTATTTTGCTATCCAGTTTATATCTGCTATTTGCCTACTGGCATTTCGGTTTTCATCCTTTATTAGATATTGTTTTTAAATCATTGATCATTAGCACGCTATTTATTTTTTTAGTCATGCGTTTAGAGCTTTCAGATGACCTTACCGCTTTAGTTAGATCCTTCCGAAAAAAATAGCGTTTTATTTATTATGGATGCTAAGCTTCTG
>JAVLBJ010000026.1:0-26230 GCA_031581455.1 Psychroflexus sp.
CAACCGGCTGGACAGGCTATATTAGGCAATCAACCGATTAGAGCCGGATTTCCTGCACCTAGAATTGACGATGCTACATGGGAAACCGCTAAAATGATTAACATTGGTATTGATTTTGGATTCTTAAATGAAAGAATTTCCGGTAGTTTTGAAGTGTATAACAGAGATACAGAAAATCTATTTGTCTTAGCAGCTGTTCCTGATGGCTCTAACTTTACAAATTTATTTGACCAAAATTCCGGTACATTAAATACTCAGGGTGCTGAATTTTCTTTGAATGCATTAGTTTCTGATAGTGAAGGTGATAGAGATAAATTAGACTGGAATTTAACTTTTAATGCCACTTATGTAGAACAGGAAATTGAGTCACTGGCTAACGGTCAGGATATCAGAACAGGAGGAATAGCTGGTGGTACTGGTAGTAATATACAATTACAAAGAGAAGGTTTTGCTCCAAATCAGTTTTTTGTATATAACCAAATTTATGATAATGACGGTAACCCTATTGAAGGTGCTTATGCTGATTTAAACGGCGATAATGTAATTAATGACGATGATCGTTATTTATACAGAAAGCCTAATGCAGATGTTTTTATGGGGCTTCAGTCAAGTATGAGTTATAAAGGTTTTGACTTTAGCTTTAATATGCGTGCCAGACTAGGCAACTACGTTTATAACAATGTAAATTCTTCCAGAGCACAGTTTAGCTTTTTAAGAGATAATACAGTATTGGGAAATATACCTACACAAGTATTAGAAACAGGTTTTCAGAACAGAACGCCCGAATCTTTGCTATCTGATATTTATATAGAAGATGCTTCATTCCTTAGAATGGATAACATTCAATTAGGCTATACTTTTGATAATTTTTTAGATCAGAGAGCTTCGCTTAGGATTTTTGGCGGTGTACAAAATGTATTTGTGATTACAGATTATAGCGGTTTAGATCCTGAAATTTCAGGTGGTATTGATAACACCATTTACCCTATACAGAGAACAGTGCTTTTTGGAGCAAACGTGAAATTTTAAGATTGTTTTAAAAAATTAAAACGATTAATTATTTACTTTTATATAATGATACTCAAACAATTAAATATGAATATTAAAAAGAAAGAAATGTTTTTAGGTGTTTTGCTATTTGCAATTGCCCTATTTACCATTTCATGTGAAGATGATTTAAATCAAGCGCCTCAAGATGATGACGCATTTACGGTTGAAGATTTTTTTCAACAAGATAGTGCTTATATTAAAGCTTTAAGTGGCGTTTATGCTAATTTAAACGTTCCTAGTGCTGATGGTGCATTTGAGTCAAATATTGGTGGTTTAGATGCCGGTACCAGTACTTACGGAAGATCATTGATGAATTTACAAACCTTTACAACAGACGAGGCCATTTGGTCTTACGAAAATGACCCAGGAATAGGTGAATTACAAAGAACCACCTGGACAGCAGAAAATGTCATTTTGAGAGGTGCTTTTGGTAGAATCATGGCCGGTGTTGCATTTGCTAATGAGTTTTTAAGACAAACTACTCCTGATAAATTAGGTAGCCGAGGCGTTTCAGAAAGCAAGCAGCAAGAAGTTGCTAACATGCGTGCTGAAGCAAGAATCTTAAGGGCTTTATCCTATTACCACATGATGGATCTTTTTGGGAAAGCACCTTTAGTAACAGAGGATGATCCTATTGGTAATTTCCAAAGTCCACAAATGTCAAGACAAGAAATCTTTGATTTCGTAGAGCAAGAACTTTTAGCTGTCATACCGGAATTAAAAGAGCCTATGATGAATGATTATGCCAGAGTCGACAAAGGTGTCGCCTGGATGATTCTATCTAAGGTTTATTTAAACGCTGAAGTTTACACTGGCACGCCCAGGTATGCTGATGCTTTAGAATATGCTGAAAAAATCATTAATGCTGGTTACACATTAACACCAAGTTATGTTGATAACTTTAGAGCTGATAATGATGTGAACGGTGCTCAAAATGAGATCATCTTTCCGATTCCGGCAGATGAGAATTTTGCCCAAGCTTTTGGCCCTACAACAGTAATGACAAACGGAGCAGTTGGTAGCATTGAAGAAAATGGCGACGCCTTAGGTGTTCTACCGGCAGGTTGGGGCGGTGCCATTCGTTTATCACCTCAGTTTGTAAGTTTATTTGATGGACAAGAATTTGCAAATGATGATAGAAATAGAATCATAGGTGCTGATATTGAAGACCGAACCCTGGAAATAGATGATGTAGTAGACCCTAACCAAGGTTATATTCTAGAAAAGTATACCGATGTAAAATCAGACGGTTCAGTAGGAAATGAGTTTACATTTTCAGATGTAGATTTTCCTATGTTTAGATTGGCTGATGTCTATTTGATGTATGCTGAAGCTCAAATTAGAAGCGGCGCAGGTTCAGATTCGCAAGCGTTGAGCTACATTAACGCGCTTCGCGAAAGAGCTAATGGTGATGCATCTCAAAATATTTCACTTTCTGACATTACACTAGATTTTATCATAGATGAAAGAGCAAGAGAACTTTACTGGGAGTCCCATAGAAGACAAGATTTAATCCGATTTGGATTATTCACGGGAGCCAGTTATACATGGACATTAAAGGGAAATTCTTTTGGCGGTATTCCAATTGCAGATTTTAGAAAACTTTTCCCAATACCTAATTCGAGCTTAGCCTCAAATCAAAATTTAACTCAAAATCCAGGATACTAAAAAACACAAATTATGAATAAACAAATTTCAATTTTAATAGTAATGATCATCAGTATGATAAGCTTTACAGCTTGTACTGATGAAGATAATCTCCGTTTTACAACACCGGAGCAAGTAGAACAAGTAACGGTAACTAATAGTGTGTTACCACAATACTTAATAAGTAGTCAAACACTGCAAAATGTTGCAGAGCGTTTTACATGGGAAGCACCAGACTTTGGCGTTCAAAGTAATGTTACCTATAATTTAGAGTATTCTATTGAGGGTACTTTTGAAACTTCAGAAGTTTTAGCTTCAACTAATGAGACACAAAACGCAGTAACCGTAGAGCAAATATTTAATATTGCTACTCAAGAATTAGGCTTAGATACTGATCCTGAAACAAACACAGTTGATGAAAATGGCGATCCTGTATTAGATGAAAACGGTGATCCTATTCCGAATGATTCAGGTGAATTATTTTTACGAGTAAATGCTCAATTGGGGTCTGAAGATGCTGAAAATGCACCAGAATCAGTTTCTGAAACTATCGTTATGAATATTCAAATGGTAGAAGAAGGAGACGGCGGTGGCCCTAACTTTAAAAACCTATTCTTAGTGGGTGCAGCAACAGCACCGGGCTGGGATAATGGCAATAACAATCCGCCATTAGTTAGAGACCCTGAAAACCCCAATGCTTTTACTTTTACAGGTAAGTTCTTAGATGATCAATTCAAAATTCTAGAACAACGTGGAGGATGGCAACCACAATGGGGTCTTGATCCGGATTCGGGTGAAGTAACTTCAAGTGATATTTTAGGGGCAGATCCTGATGTATTTACTGTACCAAGCGGCGAAGGCTACTATACAATAAATATAAATATTGATGATTTAACTTATTCAATTGAAGCCACGGATATAAGCTCAGCACCTACCTACAGCACTATAGGAATAATTGGCTCTGCTACTACAGGTGATGATTCAGGCTGGGGTCAGGATATGGATATGACTCAATCCACGTTTGATACTCATTTGTGGTATATGACAGGTTTAGAATTATTTGATGGTGAAGCTAAGTTTAGAGCTGGTGATGCCTGGGATACTAACTGGGGGTCAGATACAGAACTAACTGGTTTTGGTAGCTTTGACGGTCCTAATATTCCTGTGTCAGCTGGCACTTATGATGTGTGGTTTAATGACATAGATGGCTCTTATGTGTTTATATTGAACGAAGAGTAATCATCAATTTATAATGAATTAATTAATCAACAAAAAAGGCTGTCTTCTACAGCCTTTTTTTGTAAAATAAAAACAATGAAAAAAATAATTTCTTTTTTAATTCTCTTGATCATTTCAGGTGTTGCCAGAGGACAGCTTTCAGTTTCTCCCAGCACTTTTGATGTAGATGAACAAGTTACTATTACAATAGATATAAATAGCGATGAAACCGATTGTAATGGTTTTAATAATCCATCATCCGTATATATGCATTCAGGTGCAGGTGATAACGATGATGCCTTTGGTTTTGATGTTGTGGGAAATTGGGGACAAGATGATGGAGTAGGCGAAATGGTATCTATAGGTGGTGGATTATATAGTATAAGCATAACTCCTTCAAATTATTACGATTTAACACCTCAAGAGATTGATGATGTGACTCAACTGGGTATGGTATTCAGAAATGAAGATGGAACTCAGGAGTTTAAGGATAACGGTTGTAGTGATTTTTTTGTTCCTGTTGGTAGCTTTCAACTCTTCCTGGATTCTTCTATACAGGGTCAGAATATAGTTAGTCAGGGCACAAACCTTACAATTTCTGCAACAACATCAGTTTCAGCAAATTTTGAACTCTTTGCCAACGGAGCTTCCATAGATGATACACAAAGTGGAACCTCTTTCAGCACAAATTACACGGTTAATGAAAATACTTATTTTGAGCTTGTAGCCACACAAGTTAACGATAATGCAACTCAAAGTAAAACCTTTAGTGCTATAAGTGCAGCAACGGTAAATAATGCACCGCTTCCATCTTCAGACCTGGAGGATGGTATTAATTATATTGATGATAACACAGCAATTCTTGTGCTTTATGCACCTGGGAAAGATTACGTTTATGTTGCCGGTAGTTTTAATAATTACCAACCATCTCAAAGTGATGCCATGAACAGAGATACCTCTGAAGATAGGTTTTGGATCCAACTTGACGGATTAACACCAGGTCAAAAAGAAACATATCAGTATTGGGTTGGAGATACTTCTCCACTACCAGATTCTCCAGAGCTTGTTAAAGTAGCGGATCCTTATTCTCATTTGATCCTATCATCTTTTGATGACGAATTCATACCGGATTCCACATACCCTAACCTTCCTGATTTTCCAGAAGGTGCAGAATTTGAAGTAACCGTTTTAGAAACCGGACAAACTCCATACAACTGGCAAGTCACAGATTTTCAAAAACCTAAAAAAGAAGACCTTATTATCTACGAGGTTTTAGTCAGAGATTTTGATGAAGACAGAAACTATCAAGACCTAATAGATAAAATAGATTATTTTAAGAATCTAAATATCAATGCTATTCATCTAATGCCAGTCATGGAATTTGAAGGTAATGAAAGTTGGGGATACAATACATCTTATCACATGGCATTAGACAAATTTTATGGAACGGAAGATAAATTGAAAGAATTTATTGATCTGTGTCATCAAAATGGTATTGCCGTGATATTAGATCTGGTCCTTAACCATGCCTTTGGTAGAAGTCCTATGGTAAGAATGTGGATGGAAGACCCCAACGGCGATGGTTTTGGAGGTGTCTCATCTGAGAACCCGTATTTTAATGAAGAACCTAAACACAGCTATAATGTAGGATTAGATTATAATCATCAGGTTCCTGAGGTTCAGCAATATACTGAAAGGGTAATCAAACACTGGGTCGAAGAGTTTAAGATAGATGGTTTTAGATGGGATCTAACTAAAGGATTTACGCAAAACTGCTCGCCTAATGATACGGGTTGTACCAATTCCTACCAGCAAGACCGCGTGGACGTGCTTCAAGATTATGCTGATTATTCCTGGTCGCTAGATGATACACATTATGTGATCTTTGAGCATTTAGGACAGGATTTTGAAGAGCAACAGTGGGCGAACTACAGGATCGGTGAAGGCAAAGGTATCATGCTTTGGGGTAAGATGACCGATAGGTACAATGAATTGACCATGGGTCAAAATGGTGACAAGAACATTACCAGAATGGGACACGATAGCCGTGGCTTTCAGGAACCAAGGCTTTTAGGATACGCTGAGAGCCATGATGAGGAAAGACTGATGTACAAGAATTTACAATTTGGCAATACCAGTAATCCAAACCATAATGTCCAAAACATTGATGTTGCATTATCAAGAATGTCAGCTCTTGGCGCCATTTCAGTTTTAGTGCCTGGCCCTAAAATGATCTGGCATTTTGGTGACCTGGGTATGGATAATTCCATTTTTACATGTTCAAATGGTAACGTTAACCTACCGGGTGGAAGTGATGGAGATTGTAAATTAGATACTAAACCTCAGCCCCAGTGGACTGAGAATTGGCTTTCAGATCCCATACGTGGTCAGATATATGAGGATTGGTCAAAATTACATAAGTTAAAAACTGAAGAAGCGGTTTTTGAAGGTGATTATGCGATTACCTCATCATCAGGGAATTTTACACCAAGAATTGATATCTTTGATAATTCCATACCATCAAGTGAATTAAAAAATGTAATTGTACTTTCAAATTTTGATGTATCCCCACTAAATGTGAGCACCAACTTCCCAGGTGGTGTGACAAATACATGGTATGATCTGATGGATCCATCCGGAAACACTACATATCCAAACTCACAATCAATAATCACGCTTGCTCCGGGCGAATTTCTTGTCCTGGGAAATAAAGCTTCTGATGTTTTAAGCCTTGAAGATAATGTCATGAGTGATGATTTGGCTTTATATCCTAACCCATCAGCTGATCATTTTTCATTGAATACTGAAGCGCATAAAGTTGAAATTTTTAATGTCAACGGTCAAAAAGTAAAATCTTTCAGTGGAAGATTTGGCATGAATCATAAATTCCAAATCAGAGATCTGGCAAAAGGAATTTACTTTATTAAAGTGGTAAATAATCAGCGAGTTGATGCTATTAAATTGATAAAAGAATAATATAACTGGCATTTAAAATAATCTAAAAACACAACCTTTATCAGGTTGTGTTTTTTTATTGTTTTACACTCAGGCTTATACCATCTCTAATAGGTAAAATCAAAGTAGAAATATGCTTGTGTGCTAATAAATATTGGTTGTATTCATCAAGATATCTGGCTGTTTTATCTTTTTTACTGTCAGAAGCTACTTTGCCTTTCCATAAAATATTGTCACTTAAAATCAAGGAATTAGGTTGCAACTTATCGTAAACAAGCTTAAAATAGGTTAAATAATTTTTCTTATCAGCATCTATAAATACCAAATCAAACTTTTCATTTAATTCAGGTATGATATCAGCCGCATGACCAAAGTGCTGATGTATTATATCAGCTAAACCTGATTTGTTAAAATATTTATCCTGTATAGGCTTTAGCTCTTCATTGACTTCAAGCGTATGAATTTTACCACCATCTGGCAAACCATTAGCTAAACATATCGTGGAATAGCCGGTGTATGTACCTATTTCAAGAATTCGCTTAGGTGATTTGATCTTACTGATTAATTGTAATAATTGCCCTTGGTAGTCACCACTAAGCATATTAGGTTGTAGTACCTTTTGGTAAGTTTCTTTTTCTAATTCATGTAAAATCTGATCAACTGAAGAGGACATTTCAGTGACGTATTGATCAATAGAAGCCTTTATGAAACTCACTTTCCTAAGATTAAATTTACTTTATGTTGTTTAGCGGCCTCATCATCTCCGTATAACCAATTTAACACATTTTGACTCCAAATAGACTTTTTCTCATCGGCAGTGATAATATTTTCTTCTTCAGCTAAATCTAATAGTTTGCCAGGGTAAGATGATTGCGGTTCGCTTTCCATTTCCCCAAGAGGATACGGGTCGTCTAATCCGGTTAAAATCTGATTTGTCTTTTGGTGTTCTAATAACAGTTTAAAAGATTTAGTATCATGCACCAGCGTATCAAAGAATATATTTTTATGTCCTACAGATTTTCTAGGATGTGTCTTACCCTTAAATAAGTCTGGTCTGCCATCAAATCCCTGAATCCGCCTACCCAGATTAATCTGAGCCAATTGACCGCCGTGCGCAAAACAAACACGCATATTAGGATATTTATCCGGGTAACCGTTAAGGGTTAAAAAATGGTAGGCGTCTGCACATTGCGCAAGCATCCATATCAAATGAAATCGCCAGGATGTGTTTTCTAGCTTAATAAATTTTTCGCCGTCATAAGGATGCACTTCTACGGCGAGATTATACTTATTAGCGATATCGAATATTTTCTCATTTTCTTCATCAAAAATACATCGCCAGGTTCCTATTGAATCCATATAATGCGTTGGCAAACAGAGTAATTTCATATCTAATTCTTCTACACACCGCTCTATTTCCCAAATGGCACTACGTACAAATCCAGGATGAACCACAAAGCCACAAGTGAATTTAGAAGGATATTCTTTTTGAATTCTGGCATTAAAATCATTTTGAAACCTCAGTGCTTGTTTCATTTCTTCTACGCGCAATCCATTACCGTAAAGTTGTGATAAATTGAGCACTACAGCATGATCTATATCATAACGATTCATCCAGGCTAATTTCTCTTCCAGAAAAAAACTAGAGTCAGTCACTGGCCTTTTCCAGTTTTTTTGAAGCATAAACTTGCGTTCATCATCTACCCAAAAGATCTCTTTTTCTTTCATAAAATCAGGAATTTCTTCCGGGTAAGGAAGTAAATGAGAATGACCGTTTATTCTTAAGTCTTTTATTGATTTCATAAAAGCGAATTTAGCGATTCCATCTGAATTAAGGTTGTTATTAATTTAAAGCTATCAAAGAAGCATTAACTTTTTGCAGTTGATGCTTTTTCATATAAAAATCTACTTTTCCTAGGTTGATACCAGCCCAGCCTACCTGATTGATCATCACATCTTGATCTTTACTGTTTTTTTCAACTACCGGTTGATTTAAAAAAGTATGGGTGTGCCCGCCAATAATAAGATCTATGCCATAAGTCAATCTTGCCAGTTTTCTGTCAGATATCTTATCAGATTTATAGTCATAGCCTAAATGAGACAAACAGATCACCAGGTCACAGTTTTTATCAGTTCTTAAAATGTCTACCTGCTCTCTGGCTATCGCAACAGGATCTAAATACCTGGTATCCTTGTATAGTTTCTTACTAACTAATCCATTGAGTTCTATACCTAAACCGAAAACTCCAATTTTAAATCCACCTGTTTCATATACTTTATGAGGTAGTGTTTTATAAGCCAGTGAGGTTTGTGAAAAATCATAATTAGCTGTAAGCATGTCAAAATTGGCATGTTGCAGTTGTTTTGTGATATTATCTATACCAGCATCAAATTCGTGATTGCCTATTGTAGAGGCATGGTATCCCATTTTACTCATCAACTTAAATTCTAATTCACCACCGTAAAAATTAAAATAGGGCGTTCCCTGAAATGAATCACCAGCATCTAAAACCAAAGTGTTGGGCTGGCTTTCTCTCACTTGCTTTATGACGCTATATCGGCGGGCAACACCTCCTAAATTTGGATATTTACTGTGATTAGCTGGAAATGGTTCTATATGACTATGAACATCGTTCGTATGTAGTATAGTTATTTTATCAGACGTGTTATCATCAGCCATATCAGCAGCTAATATTTGATTAGCTAAAGGAGCTGCTAAGGCTAAAATACCGGCTTGATTTAAAAATTTTCTTCTATTCATAGGCTATTCTTGAATAAATCTATTGTCATGTTTTACATTAAGAGTATCTATATCATCTAAATAATCGATAAATAGGTTTCTTAACTTATAATCTAAACTATAACTTTTATCAGCTTTAGAAAAAAAGCTCATGTCATCACCTCCATTAAACAAGTAATCAGAAGTGGCAATAAAATAGGTCTCTCCCTTCTGTATAGGTTGATCGTTTATAGTTGCTGATGACAGATTTCCCTTTTTATCTAACTTGATTTGTATGCCTGCAATAGGATGAGCTTTTTTAGCTTTTACGAGATAGGCTATCATTTCTTTTACTGCAGAGCTACTCAACTGAGCAACAACAACTTCATTTTCAAAGGGCATGATGTTATAAGCCGTTCTAACGCTAACATCACCTTTATTAATACCTGCTCTAATACCGCCATAATTTAAGAGTGCAGCGTCTATTTGCTTTTGATGTTTTTCCTTTAAAACAAGATTGCTTCTACTTAAAAGCGCATCAGCCATAAAATTACCAATAGGGGTGTTTAAATCAAAATCTGTTTTGTACATTGATTTAGTTGAATAGCAAAGTTTTCTATTCATTTCTTGCTGAATTTTAGCTTTGTAAGGTTTGATGATTGTTTTTATAGTATCAGCGCTACTGATATCTTGATTTATTTTGAAATTCTCTGCTTTTACTTGATCTGCCTTATATTTTGTGTCGTTACAGCTAATCAATAAAGCAATAAAAATTAAAAATCCACAAATACGCATTGAATTATATTTTTAGATGTTCAAATTTAATGCGTTTATTTGTGCTTGTTTTTAAATAATCGTAAATTTTAATTAATAATTTTAAAAAATAACCACTCAATAAACCAAATTAATTCTTAATTTTATTACTCTCATGAGAAAAGTTAAGCAGTATTTAATTCGTAAAAACATTAATAGTAATCAAAATACTATATCTCGATTCGAGGGCAATCAGTCATTGATATGCATCTTATACGATCAAAGTACTGAAAATTTAATTCCTGATTTAAAAAATCAATTAAAAAAGAAATTTAACTGTAAGTCAAAGGATATTAAAAGCATAGGAACAAACGATTCTTTTAAGCATAAATCTAGTCTTAGTTATGATGCGTTTAATTTAAAAGGTAATATTAAAGCTGATTTTTTTGATGAAAAATTACTTAAGGGTTGTGAACTTTTGATTGTATATACTAAAAAAACTAACTTGCTTTTAGAATATTTGCAGTCAGTAATTTCTAAAAAATTGCAGGTGGGATTAAGTAATAACCAAACGATAAATAATGATATATGCATTGATATAGAAGCGGATAAAATAAATATATTTATAAATGAACTATTGGATTATAAAGGCAAAATAATATTAAGTGATGGAAAAGTTTAAAGGAACAGGTGTTGCGCTTATTACACCATTTACAGAGAATAATTCAGTTGATACTGAAGCTCTAAAAAAATTAGTTAGCCACCAAATAGAACATGGCATAGATTATATTGTTGTTTTAGGGACAACAGCTGAGAGTGTAACTTTAAACAGTGAAGAGAAAAAAATAGTCATGCAAGCTGTAGTAGAGGCTAACAATAAAAGATTACCACTTGTTTTAGGGATGACCTCTAATAATACTCAAGCATTAATACAAGAGTTAGCAAACACTGACTTAGATGACTTTGATGCCATATTATCAGCCTGCCCATATTACAATAAACCTTCTCAGGAAGGCATTTTTCAGCATTTTAATCAATTAGCTAATAACACACAACTGCCTATTATTTTATACAATGTGCCAGGTAGAACAGCTAAAAACATTGAACCATATACGGTAAAGAGATTAGCTGATACGCATAATCATATCATAGGAATCAAAGAAGCTGCCGGCGATATTGAGCAGGCCATGGAGCTGATAAAAATCAATAAAGATGATTTTCTTGTAATCTCCGGAGAAGACGGCATCACCTTACCTATGGTGCTAATGGGTGGTGCCGGTGTTATATCTGTGGTAGCTCAGGCATTTCCTAAAACCTATAGCGATATGGTAAATTATGGCTTAAATAGCGAGGCTGAAAAATCCAGACACTTACATTATAAATTAAATGAAGCCTTTCATTTAGCGTTTAAAGAAGGTAATCCTGCAGGAATCAAGACATTTTTAGAACTGCAAGGCTTATGCTCAAATAATTTACGTTTACCATTAGTAAAAGCAAGTCATGAACTAAAGGAATCTATTAAAAACAGTTTAGCAATAGTGTCAGAATAAATTTTGTAAGACCCTGTCATTATCAATTTAAGTTAGCAATGGGAGATTTTTATTGATATGACACCCTGCTGTTGAATATAGTTTATTTGTCCGGCAACTGATTGTTTTTTTGTTTTTACAACATTGATATTCAAATAATTAATTAATATTTGTTATCTTATATCTCCTACCTGTCACGCTAAAGGCGTGATCTAAAATCTTATTCGGACACAACTGATAAATTTTAATACAACAATTAACTTTCTTATTCGTTGAGAATTAAGTAATTTTGCGAACTTATGAAATTAGGAAAAAGTATATTTATTGTATTATTTGCTGTTGTGCTTACAAGTTGTAGTGAGTATCAAAAAGCACTTAAAAGCGAGGAAGTAGAACCTAAGTATAAGGTAGGCAATGAATTATATAAAAAAGGATTAGAGGTAGATAAAAACAAATATCTTAAGAGATCTATTCGTCTTTTTGAACAAATTCTGCCGCAATATCAAGGTAAACCACAGGGACAACTAATCGCTTTTAAAATTGCCAACGCCTACTACATCATAGGTGACAACATCATTGCTAGTTATAAGTTTAAAAGATTTGTCAATTCTTACCCTGATTCACCTAAGTTTGAGGAAGCATTCTTTAAATCTGCTAAAAGTTTATATGAACTTTCACCCAGATACAGTAAAGACCAATCCGAAACAACTAAAGCCATCAATAAGTTGCAGGCTTACGTCAATAAATTTCAAAATGGGCAATATTATGAAGAGGCAAATGAATTATTGAGTCAACTTCAATTTAAACTAGAGAAAAAACGTTACGAAATAGCAAAGCAATATCATCATAGGGAAATTTATAAAGCAGCTATTGAATCATTTGATAATTTTTTAATAGAATTTCCGGGTACAACACTAAAAGATAAGGCTTTGTTTTACAAATTTGAATCTGCATACTTATTAGCTATAAATAGCGTGCCATCTAAAGTTAAAAGCAGACTAAAAGAAGCTAAAGCTATTTACGAGAAATATATAGAAACAATAGAAAATCCCGCTTTTAAAGATGAAGCTAATAAGTATAACAGAAAAATAGAAGCTTATCTAATTCCTAATAAAATTAAAAACAAAAATTCATGAAAGCTAATTTAACCGATACTAATGCTGAAATATCAACGGCAACTTACAACCGTAACAAAATTGATGAGCCTACTGACAATATTTATGAGGCTATCTCCATTTTAGCGAAGCGTTCTAACCAAATTAATTCAGAGATCAAAAAAGAATTAATGGATAAAATCGATGAGTTTTCTACTTACAACGAAAACTTAGACGAAGTTTTTGAAAACAAAGAACAGATAGAGGTTTCTAGGTTTTATGAGCGTTTGCCTAAACCACATGCTATTGCTATTGAAGAATGGCAGGAAGGTAAAATATATCATAGACAAACCGATCAAGATGATACAGAGGTTTAAACATGGCTTCGCTCAGTCATAAAAATGTATTAATTGGTGTCACTGGCGGCATTGCTGCCTACAAAGTAACTTACCTCGTTAGACTTCTTGTAAAGCAACAAGCTAAGGTAAAAGTAATTATGACGCCTGATGCAAAGCATTTTGTGACGCCACTTACATTATCTACACTTTCTAAAAATACGGTAAATTCTGATTTTATTGATGCTGATGGTAATTGGATCAATCACGTGGAATATGCCAAATGGGCTGACATATTTATCATAGCACCTCTTACCGCTAACACTTTATCAAAACTCGCCACAGGCTTGTGCGATAATTTACTTATTGCCACTTACCTATCTTTTACCTGTGATACTTTTATAGCTCCGGCTATGGATTTAGACATGTATCAACATCCTACAACTAAAACTAATCTTAACACAGTTAAAAAACACGGTGTTCATATTTTACCGGCAGAGTTTGGCGAATTAGCCAGCGGTTTGGCCGGTGAAGGCAGAATGGCAGAACCTGAAAATATTATTGCCCAGATGGATAGGTTTTTCCAGAAGCAATCTTCACTAACAAATAAACGCGTATTAATAACAGCAGGCCCAACTTACGAAACAATAGACCCGGTTAGATTTATAGGCAACTACTCAACTGGAAAAATGGGGTATGCTCTAGCTAAAGTTGCCTTATCGCTAGGGGCTAAAGTTACCTTAATCAGCGGTCCTACTTCTTTACAATTAACACACCAAAAACTGAATTTAATAAGTGTAAAAAGCGCAGAGGAAATGAGAAGATACGCTGTACAACATTTCCCTCAGGCAGACATTGTCATTGCTGCCGCTGCGGTTGCTGATTATCAACCTAAACATAAATCAAATCAAAAAATCAAGAAAAAAGATAATGCGCTCACTATTGAATTAAAACCAACTCCCGATATATTAGCCGAACTAGGAAAGTTAAAGAAAAATCAGATTTTAGCCGGCTTTGCTTTAGAAACAGAGCAAGAGTTAGAAAATGCCAGAAAAAAATTAGTCAAAAAAAATCTGGATTTTATTGTGCTTAACTCATTAAACGATAAAGGGGCCGGATTTAGTCATGATACAAATAAAATAAGCATTATTGACAAAACAAAAGAAACTACTTTTGCGTTAAAAAATAAGACAGATGTAGCATCTGATATTTTTCAATATTTAATAGAAAACTATGAAGTGGTATAATCTTTTTTTTATCGGCTTGTCATTTATTTTTTGCGTTAATTCAGCAGCACAAGAATTAAATGCTACCGTCACCGTTGATTCAAGACAAACCGGCAGGCCTAATTTGCAAATATTTAAAACTTTAAAAAAATCAGTCGAGGAGTTTATCAATAAGGCAGAGTGGACAGATCAATCATTTGAAGAGCACGAAAGAATAGAGTGCAGCTTCTTTATTATAGTAAACGCTTATGAAGCAAAAGAATTTTCAGCTTCACTTCAGGTACAAGCTTCGCGACCGGTTTTTGATTCATCCTATACCAGTACTTTGCTAAATATCAAAGACAAAAATTTTAGCTTCTCCTATACAGAATTTGAGCCACTGAATTATAACCCCAATAGTTTTGACACTAACTTGGTATCAGTCGTTAGCTATTACATTTACACTATTTTAGGCTTAGATGCTGATAGTTTTGAAAACTTAGGTGGTACAACCTATTATGAAGAAGCCAGGAAAATTGTTACTTCGGCGCAATCATCAGGCAGGTCAGGTTGGGAAAGCCGAGGCAGTAATTTTACCCGTGGTAACTTAAATCAAGAATTATTAGCTCAAAACTTTAGCGATTTACGCAATGCTTTTTACACCTACCATAGAAAAGGCCTTGATATTATGAACGATAAAAAAGAGGATGGTAAAGAAGTGATATTACAAAGCATTAGAGATATAAGAAAAGTAGACCAGCAAAGGCCTAACTCCCTATTAGTTAGAACTTTTTTTGATGCTAAAGCCAGTGAAATCTTAAATATACTTAACGGTGGACCAAAGATAGACATTGCAGAAATCAAAAACATGCTTTACAAAATGGCTCCGGTTCATAGCAGAAAATGGGAGCGAATTAGATATTAATTAAAGTTTTTATTTTTAATTTGTACAATTAACCAATACAATAAGTTATGCTTATTAATTTATCTATTCAAAATTTTGCGCTTATCAAAGATATAGCTATAGATTTTGAAAACAATATGAGCATAATCACTGGTGAAACCGGTGCCGGTAAGTCAATAATTTTAGGCGCCTTATCGCTTATTATGGGTAAAAGAGCTGACTTAGATGTAGTAAGAGACAAAAAATCAAAGTGTATTATAGAAACTTACTTTAAGATCACAAAAAAAAGATTTAAAGCGTTTTTTGATGATCATGATTTAGATTTTGATGAAGAGTGTATCATAAGAAGAGAAATACTGCCTTCTGGTAAATCTAGAGCTTTTATTAATGATTCACCTGTAAAGCTAAACGCGCTTCAGCAATTGAGTAGACATTTAATAGATATTCATAGCCAGCATCAAACTTTAGATTTGAACGATGAAAATTATCAATATAATTTGATAGATGCCGTGGCATCTAATGAAAGCCTGCTCAAAAAATATCAGACAGCTTATCTGGATTACACAACATTATTAAAGAGAATTCAAGACTTAGAAAAATCAAAACAGGAAGCTCAAAAAAACCTTGATTATAATAATTTTTTATTGAATGAACTTAAGGAAATCGAACTTGAATCTGTTGATTTAAACGTTCTGGAAACAAAGCAAAATCAACTGAGTAATGTTAATTTGATAAAAGAAGAGTTAGCTAAGGTGCATCAGATTTTAGATCATGAAGAAATAGGCGTTTTAGAACAACTTAATGAATCTTATCGTTCATTATCAAAAATCAGTGAATTTGGCGATGAACTAAAACAATTTGCAGAACGCATAAACTCCTGCATCATAGAACTTCAGGACTTAGACCAGTCTATAGAAAACCAGGCTGATCAACTTGAAGATGATCCTTTAGAACTTGAAAAAACAAATCAGCAATTACAACATATCTATAAGCTTCAGGAAAAACATCAAGCTGCTGATATTACAGAGTTGATAGACATAAAAAATCAACTGGAAGATCAGGTTTTTACAGATTCAAATATCGACAGGGAGATAGAAAAGCTTAAAAATCAATCTGAAAAGTTAAGGGAAGATTGTCTTAAACTCGCTGAAAAACTAACAAAAAATCGAAAATCTGCAGCTAAGGTCATCATAAAACATGTGGAAAATCAGCTTGCTTTATTAGGAATAAATGAAGCCAAATTCCTCATTGACATTACAAAATCTGAACAATTAAATAGATTAGGAAAAGACAGTATGCAATGGAAGTTCTCAGCAAACAAAGGTGCTGATCCAAAAAGCCTGGCTAAAATTGCCTCTGGCGGCGAATTATCAAGGATTAGTCTTAGTTTAAAAAACCTACTCGCTCAGAAAAGCAAGCTACCAACGCTTATTTTTGATGAAATAGATACCGGTGTATCAGGTGACATTGCGGTGAAAATGGGAAACATCATGAAAGAGATGGGAAACAACATGCAACTTGTATGTATAACACATCTACCACAAATCGCTGCCAAAGGAAAACAACACTATAAGGTATACAAATACACAGAAGACGATAAAACCTTCTCTAATATTCAAAAACTTAATGAAGATCAACGTATTAAGGAAATAACTAACATGTTAGGTGGTGATGCTAATTCACAAGCCGCTAAATCTCATGCTCAAACACTATTTAATAATTAAAAAAACAAAGCTTATGGCATACAACTTATTAAAAGGAAAAAAGGGAATCATTTTTGGCGCTCTTGATGAAAAATCAATCGCCTGGAAAACAGCTGAATGCGTTCATGAAGAAGGCGGAAAATTTGTATTAAGCAACGCGCCTATTGCCATGCGTATGGGTTCTATTAAACAACTGGCAAAAAATACAAACTCAGAAATTGTACCGGCTGATGCTACTAAAATGGAAGATTTAGACCAGCTGGTAGATAAATCAACTGAAATTTTAGGGGGCAAAATAGATTTTGTTTTGCATTCTATAGGTATGTCTATTAACGTAAGAAAAGGCAAGCATTACACTGATCAGAAGCATGAATGGACACAAAAAGGATTTGATGTGTCTGCTTTATCATTTCATAAGGTAATGCAAAGCTTATATCAAAAAGAAGCGATGAATGAATGGGGAAGCATTGTCGCCTTAAGCTATATGGCTGCACAACGCGTTTTTCCTGATTATAATGATATGGCCGATAATAAAGCTTATCTGGAATCAGTTGCCAGAAGCTTTGGCTATTTCTTTGGCGAAAAATTTAAGGTAAGGGTCAATACTATTTCCCAATCCCCTACCCCAACCACAGCAGGGCAAGGTGTCAAAGGTTTTGACGAATTTATCGATTATGCAGATAAGATGTCTCCTTTAGGAAATGCTACAGCAAAAGAATGTGCAGATTATACCGTAAGTTTGTTCTCAGACTTAACCCAAAAAGTAACCCTTCAAAACCTTTATCACGATGGCGGTTTCTCTAATATGGGCGTAAGTGATTCACTTATGAAATACCTTAAAGAGCACAAATAATCAATAGTATAAAATTTTAACATTTTTAATTAAAATTAACTACATCATTTATATAATTTTATAGGCTATAAAAAATAAGACGATTATGAGAAATACTTTTACACTAATTTTCCTATTCACTTTATTTACCTGGCAGTCAAATGCACAGTATTGCACCCCATCTGCACTAAATTGTAGTGCAGGTGATGAAATTAATGACTTTACAATTCCTTCAGCAAACTTTAGTCATTTAGGTACTGGTTGCTCTGCAAATACTTATGGTGATTTTACCGGTGATGCAACATTAGAAATTGATTTATCACAAACGGTGATTTATGATTTCCAAATCACCCATAGCTTTGGCAGTCAGTTTGTGAAAATTTGGATTGATTTTAATGAAAATCAAACCTTTGAAGATTCTGAAGTTGTATTTGTGAGCTCTGCTGGTAGCAATCCTACAAATGGAAGCTTCAGCGTGCCTTTAAGTGCATCGCAAGTTACAACGAGAATGAGAGTAATGGATGTTTTTGCCCAAGAGCCATCTGACCCTTGTAGTCCTACAGGCAGCTACGGCGAAACACACGATTACACGGTAAATATACTACCGCCTCCACCTTGCCCTATGCCCACAAACTTAGTCTTAGATGAGGTTCAGGGCGAATCAGCTGATTTTTCCTGGGACGATGTTACGGAGGCAACAAACGGCTATATATGGGAAGTTTTTGCGCAAGGCGATGATCCGGAAACAGCTACACCAGTGAGCACTGGTACATTTGCAGCTGGTGCTACATCAGGAACTGCTTCAGGGCTTACTGAACTTTCAGATTATGACTTTTATTTAACGGCTGATTGTGATACAGACGGCACTTCTTTTACTAATGGCCCTGTTGCTTTCTCTACTTCGGCCATATGTCCCGAGCCAACAGATATAAGTTTAGATAATTTATTAAATAATTCTGCTGACATTTCTTTTGTGGAGTCCACTAACGCCTCTAATGGTCATGAATGGCAACTTTTTGCCGCTGGAGACGATCCTTCGTCAGCAACACCATTGCAATCTAACACCCTGTCCGCAGGAACTAATACTGTTTCTATATCTGGTTTAACGCAAAATACAGCTTACGATTTTTATCTTCAAGCTGATTGTGGTTCTACCGATGGTCAGAGTCTTTTAACAGGTCCTTTAAATTTCACAACTGATTGTGACGCCATTACTGCTCCGTTTACTGAAAATTTTGATGGTAATAATTGGACACCGGGAACAGGGTTTGGAAACAGCGATGATGAGATAGACGACTGTTGGTCTAGAAGCCCCGATGGGAGTAATGGTGATTATTTCTGGGGGACACGTACTGACGAAACAGGTTCTGGCGGAACAGGTCCGGATGACGATTTATCTGGTGGTGGCAACTATGTTTATACTGAAAGTTCTAATGGTAGCCAGGGGGATGAAGCTATCTTGAGTTTACCTCTGGTAGACGTTTCCTCTCTAACCACTCCAGGGCTTCAATTTTACTACCACATGTTTGGTACAGACACCGGTCAACTAAAAGTTGAAGTTAAAGAATCAACCGATTCAAACTGGACTGAAGTTTTCTCAATTAGCGGACAACAACAAAGTGCTATAAGTGATCCATTCATTGAACAATATCTAGATTTAAGTGCTTTTTCAGGCGTTATCAACATTAGATTTATTGGCGTAAGAGGAGGCGGATTTAGTTCAGATATGGCTATTGACGAAGTTAGTGTTATTGAATTACCTTCTTGTCTAAAGCCATTTGCGTTAAGTGCTAGTGCTATAACATCTTCTTCTGCTGACTTATCATGGACAGCTGGTGGCAGTGAAACAGAATGGGAAGTCATTTATGGAAGCCCAGGTTTTGATCCAGCTACAGAAGGCACGACAGTAGCTGATGATGATGGAACGTTAGGCGTTACACTTGACAACTTAACAAGTAACACAACTTATGAGTATTATGTAAGCGCTGTATGCTCTGCTACAGAAACTAGTGATTTATCTTTACCATCTACCTTTACAACTTTATGCGACACTTTTACAGCACCTTATGTCGAAAATTTTGATGGAAGCAATTGGGTCCCTGGATCTTTTTCTGTAGATGATATAATAGATGCATGTTGGTCTAGAGACCCTAATGGTACAAATGATGGTTTTTACTGGGGTACGGGAACTGGTGAAACTGGTTCAGCTGACACTGGCCCAGATGATGACGTTAGTGGAGGCGGCCAATATGTTTTTGTTGAATCTTCGAACGGATCTCAGGATAACGAAGCATTTTTGACTTCACCAGCAATTGATGTATCAGCTTTAACAACACCTTCTTTAATTTTTCAATATCACATGTTTGGTGAAGATATCAATGAATTAAAAGTAGAAGTTAAAGAAACTTCAGCTTCTACCTGGACAGGATTTGCTAATATTACGGGGGCCCAACAGACGGCAATAAGCGACCCATTTGCAGAACAAATTATAGACCTTAGTTCTCTTTCAGGTGAAATACAAGTTAGATTTATCGCTGTTAGAGGCAGTAGTTTTGCCGGCGACATAGCTATAGATGAAGTTAAGATTGATGAATTGCCAACTTGTATTTCTCCTTCTCCAATTAACGTTTCTAATGTTAACCCTACATCAGCAGATGTAAGTTGGTCTAATGTATCTAATGCGACTGATGGGTATGACTGGGAGTTATATAATGCAGGAGATGACCCCTCAACTGCCACTCCTGTTCAAAACGGTAACGTACAAGCTGGAACAACAACACTTACATTAACTTCATTGAGTGATGGGGTTTCATATGATTTTTACGTAAATTCTAACTGTGGTTCAAACGGTCTATCTGATGTTACTGGCCCAGCAACAATATCAACACCGGCTTTTCCACCTATTAATGATGATATTTGTGATGCTATAGATTTAACAGTAGGTGTTGTCCCTCCAGGTGACGCTTATACTAATGTTTCAGCTACTGAGCAGCCGGGCGAACCTACAGCGCAATGTTTTAATGATGGAATTAACGGTTCGGTATGGTTTACGTTTACTGCACCAGCTTCAGGTGAAGTTGAAGTCTCTACAGATATTGCAGGTGCAACGCTTACTGATACAGAAATAGCTGTTTACGAAGCCCCTACTGATTGTACAGATGCTTCTACAATGGGAAATAGTTTAGGTTGTAATCAAGATGGTGGTGTGAACATAGGTTTTAACTCTATTCTCAATCTTACTGGACTTACAGGTGGCGACACCTATTATGTTCAAGTTGATCGTTGGGGGTCCACGGCTGATGGTGATTTTGGTATTAGTGTAATCGACACAGACCCACCATGTCCTGCACCATCCAACGTAGTTTTAAACTCTACTACTGAAAACACAGCTGATTTATCTTGGGATATTTTACCTGAAGCCAGTGATGGTTATAACTGGTATGTTTTTAATCAGGGAGCTGATGTGACTTCAGATCCAGAAGTAACTTCTGGCTCTGTTCCAAATGGAACAACTACAGTATCTATAAGTGGCCTTGCAGCTAATACTAGCTATGACTTTTATGTTGAAGCTAATTGTGGTAGCTCTATAGGTGTAAGTAGTTTTAGTGATGTACTTTCCTTCTCAACAGATTGCGCTGCATTTACAGCGCCTTATTCAGATAATTTTGATGGTAGCTCTTGGGTGCCCGGCACAGGTTTTGGAAACAATGGCGACGCGATAGACATCTGCTGGAGCAGAAACCCAGATAGTTCAACCGGTGGTTATTTATGGGGTACAAGAACAGGCGAAACCGGCTCAGGCGGTACTGGTCCGGCTTCAGATTTATCAACGAATGGGAACTACATCTACACCGAATCATCTAATGGAGTTACTGGTGATGAAGCCAATTTTGAAACGCCTTTTATAGACATCTCTACCCTAAATTCTCCAGTTATAAAGTTCTACTACCATATGTTTGGTGGAGACATGGGTACTTTACATGTAGATGTAGATGACGGTTCAGGCTACACAAATGACGTGTTTACATTATCTGGTCAACAGCAAACTGATTTAAATGACCCATGGATAGAACAGTTTGTAGATTTAGGGGCTTTTAGTGGTGAAACTATAAAAATCCGCTTCAGAGGTGAAAGAGGCACAGGCTTTACAAGTGATATGGCAATTGATGAAGTTAGCTTAGAAGAAGCACCTGCATGCCTGAAACCAACAGGCATAACACTTGTCAATGAATTTTTCGATTCCGGTGAATTCTCTTGGGATCCTATAACAAATGCAACAGCTGGTTATGAATGGGAAGTGTATGCTGCAGGTGATGATCCGGCTACAGCCACCCCGGTTTCTACAGGAACTGTACCGGCAGGAACGACTCAAACCATAGCTGATGGCTTATCTCCAGAAACTGACTATGAATTTTATCTGAGATCTAACTGCGGGGCTACAGATGGATTAAGTGAATTATCACAACCAGTTGCATTTACTACTACAGTGTTATGTGCTGTCCCAAATAATTTTGAAGCTATTAATCTACTTCCTGATGGTGTAGATTTAAACTGGACCACCATACCTAATGATGCTAACGGTTATAACTGGTCTGTGTTTAATGCAGGAGATGACCCTGTTAATGATACTCCAGTGGCTTCAGGAAATGCTCCTTCAGGATCATCTTCTGTAAATGTAACAGGTCTTTCACCTAACACATCTTACGATGCTTATATTGAAACTGATTGTGGGGCAGATGGGATTAGTGATTTATCTGTTGCTATATCATTTACTACAACTTGCCAAACGTTTACGGCACCTTTTAATGAAAGTTTTGACGGTAATTCATGGGTGTCTGGTACGGGCTTTACCAATGACGGCGATGCGATAGATGGCTGCTGGGATAGAGCCCCTGATGGATCAAATAGCAACTATTTTTGGGGAACAAAATCAGGTGAAACAGGCTCAGCTAATACAGGTCCTAATGATGACTTTACTGGTGGTGGCAAATATGTATTCACTGAATCGTCAAGTGGGGATTCAGGTGATGAGGCAATTATTGAAACACCTTTGATAGATGCAAGTGCTTTAAATGTGCCTCAACTTAGATTTTACTACCACATGTTTGGTGGAGATATGGGAACACTTCATGTTGATGTAAATGAAGGCTCCGGCTATACGAATGATGTATTTACCATCAGTGGTGAACAACAAACTGATGGAAGTGATGATTGGGTTCTTGTTCAAGTAACTTTACCTTCAGCTTCGGTTCAAAACTTGAGAATTAGATTTAGAGGTGAAAGAGGTGATGGATTTTCATCAGATATGGCCATCGATGAAGTTAGCCTGGTAGAAGCACCCACTTGTCCTCAACCATCAAATCTTTCGGTAAGCAATATCACTGACACATCTGTTGATGTTAGTTGGGATGCTACGCTTAGCTCTCAAAATACTTTCGATTTAGAAGTGTTACCAGCAGGAACAGATCCTACAGGTGTACCAACTATAGAAGATGTTACATCTAATCCATACGCTATAACAGATTTAAATTCTGAAACTGCATATGATATATATGTGAGAGCAGATTGTGGTGGCGGTGATGAAAGTTTCTGGATAGGTCCTGTGAGTTTTAATACAGCAATAACACCTATTATCGTTACTGAAAGTAATCCTGCTACTGGTAATACATATTGCTACGGTAATAGTGACTTTAAAGAGTGGTTATTCATTAAAGATGAAGATTCTGATGAAGAATTAAAAATAACCTTTAATTCGGGTATTTTAGAAGAAGACCCACTTTCATCAGATCAACTATTATGCTTTGATGGGTTTGATGAAAGTGCACCATTACTTTACGATTCGCAAGTTGATGGTGATGACCCTTCAGGTCTAACTATTACAGCACCTTCAGGAGTAATTTACATGACCTTAACATCAGATATATTTGGGTCTTGTCAGGGTGGAACGGAAGATCTGGAAGAAATAGATTTTGATGTTTACTTGGGTACATTAGGGGCTGATGAATTCGAGAAAAGTAATTTTGAATTCTTCCCTAACCCGGTAACCGATAAATTAAATCTTAGATCTGAAAACCAAATAGAAAAATTAGTTATTTACAATATGATTGGTCAAAGAGTAAAAACTATTAAATCTATTAACGGTCTAAACACAGAAATCCCAATGAGTGATCTTCAAAGTGGAGCTTATTTATTACAAGTTACCATAGATAATAAAACAAGTACGTTTAATATTATCAAAGAATAAAATCAGTTAAATTTCTAAAAACAAAAAAAAGTCGCTTTTATAAAGGCGGCTTTTTTTGTTCGAATAAAAAAATTAATAAGAATATTTTTTTTCCTTAAAATCATATTTATTAATACATAATTAATATATTTGGTAGATAATTTTAAAATAAATTAATTATGACAACAAATTACTATGCAAGATGGCTTGGTAAATGCCATTTTTTAAAACCGAAAATTAATAACATTTCTACAATGTTTTTGTTATTTATCCTTTTGATAGGAGGGACAATTTATGCACAAGACACATTTACCGGTGATAATACAGGTGCAACTATTGATGGATCTGTTATTGTTGAAAGTGCTGCTAACTCTAACTTAACAGGAACAATTGGCACTGACTATGTGATAGATAACGTTACTATTGACATAACTCATCCATATGTATCTGATTTAGATATTAAGCTACAATCCCCTGATGGTACTATTTTAGATTTATCTTTAGGTAATGGTTCAAGTGGTGATAATTACACCAACACTGTATTTGAAGATGGCGGTGCAGATATTACGGCAGCTACACCACCGTTTACAGGAACTTTTGAACCTCAAGGTGGTACTTTTGCGGCTACCTTTGATACAGAATCTGTAAATGGAGACTGGAAGCTTTTAATTGAAGATACATTTGCGAGTCTTGACAATGGGGTATTTAATAGCTATGAAATCACGTTTGCACCGCCTCCAGCGTGTCCTGAACCCGTAAATTTATCTACTTCTAATATTACCTCTGATGCAGTAGATTTAAACTGGGATGATGTGGCCAATGCAACAGACGGTTTTGAATGGTCTGTTTATGCATCAGGAGATGACCCCACTACCGCAACTGCAGTTGATACTGGTACTGTTGGGGCTGGAGTAACTACAGCCAATGTAACAGGCTTAACCCCACAAACAGACTATGATTTTTACATTAGGTCTGATTGTGGTGCAACAGATGGAACAAGTACGTTAGCCGGACCAGTAACTTTTACTACGTTATGCTCTCCTTTTGCAGCTCCTTCATGGAGTGAAGATTTTGAAAATGCTGGATCTATTCCAGATTGTTGGGCACAAGGAGAAAATAATGCAAAAAATTGGGAATTTGCAGATGTTGCTGGTGGATTTGATCATATAGGTGATGATGGTACCATAGGAGGTAATACTTCCAGTGATGGTTATTTTGCTTGGTTAGATGATTCAAGTCCGCATGAAATTGGTACAGCTTTAGTGAGCCCATTAATAGATGTGTCAGCTTTAACAATACCGCAAGTAAATTTCTATTTATTAAGTAATAATGAAGGCAATACAAACGTAGATTTTTCTTTAGACATTCATGATGGAACTTCCTGGGTTGAAGATGTATTCTTTAGTAACTCTAATACGGCTAATGGAGAGTGGGAACTTATCGAAGTGCCCCTAAGTTCTTTAAATATAACTGGAAATATTATCCAAATTCGTTTTTCAGTAGATGAAAATAATGGAACAGATTTTTACGATGATGTTGCTATTGATGATGTTACCGTTGTAGAAGCACCAAGTTGTGTTAAGCCTTTAGGTTTATCTACAGCAAATATTACTGCGGATGCAGTAGATTTAAGTTGGAATGATGAGCCAACAGCAAGTGACGGTTACGAATGGGTGGTTATGGCAAGCGGTGACGCACCAGATACAGCAAATGCTGTTCTAACAGCAACTGCAGCCAGTGCACCAGCTAATGTAACTGGGCTGTCAAGTAACACTGATTATGATGCATATGTAAGAAGTGTCTGTGATGCAGCTGCTAGTGAAAGCAGTGATTGGTCAAATGCAGTTAGTTTTACTACACTTTGCTCTCCTTTTACTACTCCATACAGTGAAAATTTTGATGGTGTCACTGAGCCAAACATTCCAAATTGCTGGAGTACTGCTGGTAGTATGGCTAGCGAAATAATTACAGCTGAGGCTAATTTTGGGCTTGATGACCCTACATCTGCTCCTAATTTCTTACAATTTGGTGATGAAAATTTCGTTGATGGTGATGAAGCTATA
>JAVLBJ010000113.1:0-3256 GCA_031581455.1 Psychroflexus sp.
ATATTCTATTAATTTTAAAAATAACAAAAAAAATCAAGTAATTAATCCTTTAAGTTTTTTTAGCAATCCTAATTTCCCTTTATAAGGTGGATAGCGAAAAGGCTGGTCATACCAGGTCTTATGATCGATGACGGCTTTTTCTCTTGTAAATGTTTCAAAGGAAAAATAGCCATGATATTGCCCCATACCGCTGTTCCCTACGCCACCAAAAGGCAGCTTTTCATTAATGACATGAATGATGCTGTCATTGATCACGCCACCGCCAAATTGTTTCTCCCGCATCAGCCGTTTGGCTTTTTTCTTATTTTTGGTAAAGATGAAGTAGGCGAGTGGTTGATGAAAGTGAGTTAGCTTCTCCTTTAGCGCATCATCATCTTTATAGCTAATAATAGGAAGCAGCGGTCCAAATATCTCCTGCTGCATGATCGAGCTTTCCATAGGGGGTTCATCGATAAGCGTTGCTTCGATTTTTCTTTTTTCCTCATCGATGGCACCGCCGAATAGGATATCATTTTCTTCTATCAACTCAACCAAACGCCTAAAATGCTTTTCATTGATGATACCGGTTAGGTCTTCGCTTTTTGATAACGGATCAGGATAAAACTTTTTTATCCAGCTTTTCAAATGATTTATGAAACTTTCTTTGACATCCTGTTGGATAAGAATGGAATCTGGTGCAATACAGGTTTGACCGGCATTCAGCCATTTTCCCCAGGCAATACGTTTGGCTGCTAATTTCAGGTCGGCGGTTTCGTCTACTATACATGGATTTTTGCCACCCAGTTCTAAGGTTGTCGGCGTTAAATGTTCTGCTGCTGCTTTTGCTACGATCTTTCCTACAGCGGTACTTCCGGTAAAAAAGATGTAATCCCATTTTTCTTTGAGTAGCTGTTGACTTGTATCAACGCCGCCTTTACAAACAACGACTTCATGCTGATCAAAAACTTCAAGACAAATCAACTCGATGATAGCTGCGGTATGAACGGTAAACTCTGAAGGTTTGAGCACAATAGCATTTCCACTGGCAAAGGCACCAATCATCGGCATGATGGCCAATTGAAATGGATAATTCCATGGTGAAATGATCAATACTTTACCATAGGCATCATGGTAAATTTTATCAGAAGATGGAAAATTAAGCAGGCTGGGCATTACATTTTCAGGGGAAGACCATTCGCTTAGATTTTCTATAAAACACTTTATTTCCTTATAAACGGTAAACAATTCCGCAGCATAGGTTTCATAATTAGGCTTGTAGAAGTCATCATGGAGCGCCTGCATGATTTGATCTTCGTGTTTTTCAATGCTCTTTTTTAACGCTTTTAGTTTTCTTAGCCTATATTTTATAGATGTAGCCTGACTACTTATTAAATATTGATCTTGTTGTTTTTGTATGTTTTTTATATCCAAAACCTTAATTTTTTTTACAATTTAAAATAATTTTCACCTATTGGGAGTTATTCAATCAACTATATTTGCTCAATCTCAAAATGTAAATTTATAACATGAAGTATCGTTTAAATTATCATTTATCATTTCTTTTTATTTTATCTGTGTTGAGCCTTAACGCACAAGAAAAAGAAAATGATACGATCAAAACCGATGAACTCATCATTACAAAAAAATATTCACCTACGGTAAATGATGCTTTCAAAATCAAACCGCAGCCACAGCGTAAAGATACTTTAACATCTCAGCGAAAAAGCCTAGATTATTCCATCATCAATATACCTGTTGCCTCTACATTTACCCCATCTAAAGGAGTAGCCAGCAATATAGAGCGACAGCCCAGACCCAGAGTTTACAAGAATTATGCTAGCTTAGGTGCCGGGAGTTATGCTAATATATTAGCAGAATTTTACGGTGAGGTTGATATCAACAGAAATCAAAAGTTAGATATTGATTTAAATCACTTTTCCTCTTCCGGCGGGGTAGACCGCGTGTTTTTAGATGATGACTTTTTACAGACATTTTTAGGGCTCAATCTGGAAACTAAAAATCGAGATTTTAGGTG
Organism: Psychroflexus sp.; assembly: GCA_031581455.1. GTDB lineage: Bacteria > Bacteroidota > Bacteroidia > Flavobacteriales > Flavobacteriaceae > Psychroflexus. Next base: position 2,015 of record JAVLBJ010000113.1, read on the forward strand.
GAGTACCTTTTTAAATACCGATTATCAATCGATTAACTGGTATGGAATCAATATAAATGCATTAAATCCAATAAGTCAAAATGAGATTGACGCCATAGATAGTCAACAAAATTATTTTTATATCAGCACGGGTGGCAGCATTGCACCTTATCAGTCCTTTTTAGACCAGTTACTAATTGACTTGAACTATTTTGCTGATGATTTTTCTAATTCCGAAATCTATTTAAAAGTCAAGCCTGAGTTAGATTTCTATTTGATGAATCAACTTCTAGAAACTGATTTTGAAGTAGATTATCTGACCGGAAGCTTTTCAGCTGTTAATGCTGGTCAGTCTCATTTAGACTATAATTTTTTAAACTTAAGAATGAATCCGCACTTAAGGTTAAATCAGGGCAACTTATCAGCAGATTTAGGAGCGCAGGTTGTGTATAGTTCAGATATTGAAGCCGAAAAATCTGATTTTTATGTGTATCCAAAAGTCAATCTTAATTATGCATTTAACGATGAGAAGTTTGTGGCATTTACCGGTGCCAGAGGGAACTTAGAACAAAACAGCTATCAATCTTTAGTAAATGAAAACCCATTTGTTCAGCCTTTTTTAAATATATCACCCACAAATCATCAAATTGATGCTTACGTAGGTTTAAAAGGAAAATTTGTTGATGAGTTAAGCTTCCTCGTTAAAGGAAGTTATGAAATATCAGAAAACTATGCATTTTATGCTTCAAACCCTTTCATACCGGAGGCCAACCGCGATCAGGGTTTTGAATACGGCAATAGTTTTAATGTTGTTTACGATGATTTAAAGGTGTTATCATTTCAGGCCAGTTTACAATATGATTTATCATCTGATTTACAAATGGGTTTTAGAGGAGCATTTAATAGTTTTTCAACTGATATTTTAGTAGAAGCTATCAACTTACCTGAAATTACGTATTCTTTTGACACACAATATCAAATCAATGATCAATGGTCTGTTGGCGGTGTGCTTTTTTACAGAGGTGAACGAAAAGATTTTGCTGAAACACCCAACTTAGATGGAAGCCTTTCATTTGTCACCATTGATGATTATTTAGATGTCAATCTTCAGTCTACCTATCAAATCAATGAAAAATTAGCGGTATTTGTGCAAGGTAATAACCTTATAGAAGGTAATTATAGAAGATGGAAAGATTACCGCGTACAGTCTTTGCAAATTTTAGGTGGTCTCCAATTCCAATTTGATTGGTAGTGTTTTAAATT
>JAVLBJ010000027.1:0-26060 GCA_031581455.1 Psychroflexus sp.
ATTACGCTATGAACAAATATAAAAATCCTAATAATGACATTTTAAATACTTTTTATTTTGAGATACTTTTTAAGGATGTAACCCTAAAAACTAAAGTTTGTAAACCAATACTGCATTCTCTTCGCCCAGGCAAGTGAATACAAGCTCATTTTGTGCATTCTCATAAAGGTCGATGGCGGTTTTTCCATATATAGGAAATCCCGGCAACAGTTCCGCCTGGTCGTTAAACAAATAGATCTTGCCGGCTTGAGTGTCTGTAAAGCTGATCAGTACGCGTTCGTTGAGCTGGTGAATTTGAGGCTTGGTGTATAGACCGTAATCCAATTCTCTTTCATTGTTGTTAATGATCAATCTGTTATTGTCAATTACAACCCAATGTTTTTTAGCTGCTGAAAACATGTGGTTTTTAGAGAGATCTAAATCTGTAAAGCTGAGCCCTCCGTTTTGATCTATTTTAATCAATGATCCATTTAAGCTGGTTGTGATAAATTTATCGTTATATCCATAAATACCGTTATGCGAAAATTGAGGATTCCCTTTGATGGAAATTCGCTTTTTCCCTCTCCTATTTAGAATTTGAATTTGGTTTTCTGAAGATTCTACTACAATATAATCTTTGTTATTAAATCTTAAGTGTTTAGGACTGCTTTTTATCCGGCCATTTCTTTTATATCTAAAACCATTGACTTTATTTAATTGACGATCACACATTCTAATTCTATCATCCTGGACAATCACAAAACGGTATTTACCATTATTAACATAATCATAAATAGATAATCCCTGCGTGATTAATCTTTTCTCATTTTTAGGAAATGGAGACACGTTATTCCCATTTTTATCGATGAGGTAGAGTTTATTTTGCGTTGTAAAGCAAAGTTGTTTTCGTGTGTTTTTATAAATATCAATAGTATGGATATTCCCTACTATTCTACTATCTAACTGTTTATCCCAAATCAGATTCCCCTTAGTATCGTATAGATATAATTTGTTATTAATATCCTGAAAAACCAGGTCTCGTTGTTGCGTTCTCCAATTCACAAAAAATTCCGGCCTTTTAGCTATTGTTTGCTCTATGGTTATTCTATTCACCTGACTTGGTGTGTTTTTGTTTCGGGTCAGACTTGTTTTAGGTATATAGAGGCTTAAATAATCAATATTATCGTCCTTATTAATTTGCAGACTTACTATAGGAGCATTATTAAACTTCATGTTTTTTAGATTCTTAAAAAAAGAGGTTTTTAGTAAATCCGTATGCACCTGTGTGATTTGTTCAAGGTTAACAAAGCCGAAAAAATCTTGTTTATCTGTGAAGTTTTTATCTATCAAGTCCGCATAAGACGTGGTGTTAAATAATGCGTTATTTTGATAACTTATGATCAGGTTTTTTAACGCGGCTACATTAGGGCTCAATAGTATAAAATCCTTTATTTGAGTATAATAACTAACATCAGAGGTTTTAATATTTTCAAAATCAACTAAAATATCTTTTTTATCAAGCTTATAGATTTGTTTATCTCTAAAGATCAAATTCTCAGAACTAATAGATTTAAGATACTCTACAGTTTTTTTGGTATCAACACAATGCAAACCAAAAACGGTTTGATTTTTAGTTCTTATTTTAAAAAATTCGTCTGTAAGCTTAATCAGGTCAAAATATTTAGGGAATTGTCTTTGATTTTCATTTTTACTATCCAAATCCGGATAATTCATGCTTAAAAAAGTCATGGTGTTGTTAGGGGCAAGATTAAGGCCGTATCTATTGCCATCAGCTACATAAGAAAGGTCGGTTTTTTGCTCGTCAAAGAATACTCCGTTAAAAAGCAAACCATCATCTCTAAAATTAAGATCTAAACTAACCCAAGTATTGATAGCTTTAAAATTATTAATTAAAGATAAAGGAAGCCATTTATCAAACAATTGGTTTTTATATTTTAAATTAACAAAAACAGCCTGATCACTTGAAACTGATTGGTTGGCTTTTTTTAGGCCAATATTAGCTTGTAAATCTGATGATTGATTTCTAATACAGTTTTCTATAATAAGCTGTGATGATGAGAACACGACGACTTCTTTAAAACGCGTGAAGTAAAAAACATCATTTTTAAGTTCTATTTCATTTATCTCTTTTCCATTGTAGGTAAACCGCTTGACCACATCTTCATTGCTAACGGGAATTTGATTATCTGTGTTGTTTTTTGTCACAAAACTTATAGCTGTTTCACTTTTCCCTATTGGGGTTAGACATAGATAACCAGCCTGTTGTATGGGAATATTCTGCAGTAAAGCCAGCTTTTTTTCGCATTTACTAATTAAAAAATTGTCTTTATTTGCTTTATAAAACTCAGTTGCCTGAATGTTTTTTTGTAAATCTTTAAAGTTATCAGCCTTTATAATCAGTCCGGTTTGAGGCGGAATAAATTCAAATAATGCTTTGTTTTCAATAGTATAGTCGCTTTGACAGGCCAATAAAAAACCAATTATTAATACGTATAATATTCGGTATGGTTTCATAAAAAACAAGATTTAGCTGCAAATATAGTTAAGCTTTATTTTCTCAATCAAAAGAAAGTTTGAGTTGTTCTTTTAATTGAAAGCTTTTTCTGTGATATTCCGTTCTTCCTGCTTCATGTACTATCTTACGATGAATTTCTGTAGGATATCCTTTGTTATTAACCCACTGATAATCGGGATATTGCTTGTGTATTTTTTCCATATAATCATCTCTGCTTTGTTTAGCTAAAATTGAGGCAGCGGCAATGGATAAATACTTTTGATCGCCTTTGATGATGCATTTATGATTGATGTTTTTGTAGGCTTTAAATTTATTACCGTCTACTAAAATAAAAGCAGGTTGAACAGACAGTTGATCTAAGGACTGATGCATAGCTAATATAGAGGCATTTAAGATATTGATCTTATCTATGACCTCAGGCGGTACATGAGCTATGCCATAAGCTATAGCATTTTTTTTGATATAAGCAGACATTTCCCGGCGTTGCTTAGCTGATAATTTCTTAGAGTCATTTATGACTTCAGCTGATATATGAGACGGTAAAATTACCGCTGCTGCGGTTACAGGACCGGCAATGCAACCTCTGCCGGCTTCATCAGTACCGCATTCTGGTTGAGTTTTTTGAAATTGATGCAATAGCATGCTCAAAAGTATGAAACTCAATTCATCAATTCACCTTATCATCTCGCCAATTTTGATAATTTTGCCCATAAGTCGATTTTGAGCTGAATAATGAGAAAATTTAACCTGCTATTTCTTTTACTACTGATGTCGTTCAGTTCATTTTCACAGAATGATCAACTTAAAATACGCGATTCTGAACGTAGCTCAAATCAAAATACACAGGACGCACCGGATGTAGTAGATGAAGGAGAAAGACCATCAGTAGATAAATACAAGTTGATAAGTATTGATCATGATACAATCCATGTAGATACAACGCTAACGATAGATAAGCTATATAGATTTAATTATTTAAGGCGAGATGATTTTGAACTTGTCCCATTTCATAATGTAGGCTTGCCTTATACACAACTAACTAAAAACTTTACCCTGGAATCAGCCTTCCCGGACGTCGGGATTAACGCAAAACGATTTAATGTATTAGAGGCCGGCGATATAAAATATTATCATGTCCCAACACCTCTTACAGAATTATATTTTAAGACGACTTTTGAGCAAGGTCAAAATGTAGATGCTTTTTTTACCACTAATTTTTCCAGACAGTTTAATATGTCTATTGCCTACAAAGGCTTGCGGTCTTTAGGTTATTATCAAAATGCTTTAGCCAGCACAGGGAATTTTAGATTAACCAGCAGTTATAAATCTAAGAACAATCGTTATCTGCTACGGACACATTTTGTTTCTCAAGATATTAGCAATCAAGAAAACGGCGGTCTCACCTCTACCGCTGTTGAGCAATTTGAAGATCAGATTCCTGAGTTTGAAAACCGTCCTTCATTAGCTGTCCGGCTTGAAAATGCAGAATCACTATACTTAAATAGAAGATGGTTTGTTGATCAATCTTATGCCATTAAAAAATCTGTAGACTCTTTAAAAACCTCAGCCATAAAAGTGCATCACAGACTTAATTTTTCTGATCATGAATACACCTATGAGCAGCAAAGTGCTGCGCCTACTTTTGGCAATACATTTGAGGATGAGTCGATTAAAAATAACCTGGAACATCAGCAAATTCATAATCGTTTAGCACTAACTTACAGCAATAAAGACATAGGAGAGCTTGGTGTTAAAGCAGGTCATAGGTATTTTACTTATGGTTACGACAGGTTAATTCAATTGGAAAATCAGACCATCTCAAATTTATTAGAAGGTAACGTGTTTTACGCAGGTGGACATTATCGAAAAAAAATAAAAGCCTTTAGTTTAAACGCAAGTGGCGAAATCAATATAAATGGAGATTATGATGGCTATATGTTTGAAGGAGAATCAAGGTATCAAGTTAATGATTCTATCAGCGCATCAGCTAAAATAGAATTGAGTGAACGAGCGCCTAATTTTAACCTACAGATGTATCAGTCAGATTACATTAATTATAACTGGCAAAGTTCTTTTAATAATCAGGAAACACAGCGCCTTTCAGCTCAACTAAACACTAATAAATACGGTGTTTACAGCGCTGACATCACACAAATTCAGAATTACACCTATTTTGGTTATACACCATTACAACAAGCTGATGCTGATGTAGATTCACTACCTCAACCTATCCAATCCGGTTCCGGATTAAGAACTTTAAAGCTAAAAGCAAGAAAAGATATAAGTCTGGGTAATTTTACACTGGCAAACACTTTGATGTATCAAAAAGTCACAGACGGTGCTGACTTTTATAATGTCCCTGAATTTGTTAGCAGAAATAGTTTGTTTTACCAGGATTACTGGTTCAGGGATGCGCTCTATTTAAATACCGGATTGACTTTTAAATATTTCTCTGAGTTTACAGCTGATGCTTACGACCCTATATTAGGCGACTTCGTGGTTCAAAATGATATCAGCATTGGGAACTTTTACACGCTTGACTTCTTTTTTAATGCAAAAGTTAAGCAGGCCAGAATATTTTTTGTGTTAGAAAATTTTCCAACCATATTTAACGGTAATAGCAATTTTTCTGCGCCTAATTATCCTTATCGCGATTTTAGAATTAGATTTGGTTTAGTTTGGAATTTCTTTTTGTAGAAAGTTTCACAAAGGGCTCTAAGTTTTTTACTTGATAATTTTTTCTAGTTCGTTTATTTCATCAACCGTGAAGCAATCTAATTTAGCATTATTAAGAATATCACTCAATTTACGATTACTTTTTTCATAATTTTTGCATCTTTCACAATACAATATATGCATTTTTATGCGTAATCTTTCCCAAAAACTAGCTTCCTGGTATTGTTTTTTCTCGCTTAATAAAGCGATTTCATGACATGATTTTAGAATATTATTCTCTTGCATTTGTTAATTTTATTTTGTCCACCCTTCACCCAGACACTCAATAAGTGCTTTTCTGGCACGATGAATATTCACCCATAAATTAGACGGCGTTAAGTCCATTTTATTACAAATAACTTCAGTATCCATATTTTGGATAGTTTTAAGCCTAAAAATCTTTGCCTGTCTGGGGTTTATAGACTCTAAACATCCTTCTATAGCTAATCCTAACTCTCTATTTTCTATAACATCTAATGCGTTTTTAGCATCTTCATTATTGGCATTTTCCTCTAACCAGTCACCTTCCTGGTCTTCACTGGCATGATAGCCTTTTTTAATTTCAGCTTTACCTTTTTTAGAATTGATTTTTCTATAATGATCAATTATTTTTCGCTTTAAAATAGCTACTAACCAGGTTTTTTCGGTTGATTCGCCTTTAAAGTTATCTTTTGAATTTAGCGCAGCTAGAAATGTATCTGATACAATATCTTTAGCTTTTTCACGATCATCAACTCTTGATAAAGTGTAGCTAAAAAGGTAGTCTGAGTAGTTGGCAATCCATTTTTCAGGGTCGAGTTGATGCATAATTTTTAATGTATTATACGCTAAATTACAATACATTTGATATCCTACAAAATTATTGATCAAATGCGCATCATTTATTTAGCTAATCGCTGGCCAAATGTTAATGAAACAGCTGCCAGCACAAGATCACTGCAGATTATATATTCGCTTAAAGCTAATGGCTGTGATGTCACAATAGCTTGCGTTAATCCTAAAAATGCAGCGGTAAAATCATTTGAGCGTGATGGGATTAAGTGTGTAGCGTTTCAGCTTAACGATCAAAATTTTAAACATCTATTAAAACAAGACAATTATAATATTGCCTTTTTTGATACTTTTTTAATGGAAGAAAAAACCAGCTGGATGTTTCAAGATGTATTGCCGGATTGCCTGACTGTTTTAGATACGCAGGATCTGCACTTTTTAAGAGAAGCCAGATCAGAGAAACCATCTTTTAAGGCTTCTGTTGATGAATTAAATTTTGATAGGCCTAAAACCTATAGAGAATTAGCTTCTATTTACCGTTGCGACCTAAGTTTAATCATAAGTTGGGAAGAGTTTAAACTTTTGAAAAACCATTTTAATGTAGATAAAGCTACATTGATGTATTTACCTTTTATGTTTGATCCTCATGAGAATAAGCATGACGCCTATCCATTTAAAGACAGAGAAGGTATTTTGATGTTAGGTAATTTTTTACATGCTCCTAATTTAGACCAGGCTGTTTTTTTTATTGACCATTTAAATGCTGCTTTACAAGAAAAGATTCATGATGTAGAGGTTTTTATAGCCGGTGCATTTCCGACTGATAGGATTATTCAAAAAAGTAAACATCAGTCTCATATCAAATTTTTAGGTTATCAAGAGGATTTAATGCCTATTTTTAATCGCTGTAAACTGATGATTTCCCCATTGCGTTTTGGAGCTGGTCTTAAAGGAAAACTATTTGATGCTATCAATTATGGCTTACCATTTGTAGGTTCTGAAATAGCATGTGAAGGTTTATTTGGCTTAGACGATACTTTTGTTGCTAAAAACAATGATGGATTTGTTGCTAAAACAGCTACTTTATATAAGGATGAAGGAAGCTGGCAGAAAGCTCAATTTCAACAATCTGCTATAGTAAAAACGCATTTTGATAAAAATCATTTTGCTTCTCAGTTAACCACAAGATTAACAAAACTTCATCAAGGTTTAAAAAAGCACAGACAAAATAATCATCAAAGAAATTTAATATTAAGACAGGCTTTTCAGGCGCATAAATATTTCTCTAAATGGATAGAACTCAAAAATCAAATTAAAAATGAAACATAATGTCACTAAAAAAAGATTAAGGTTTTTAAAAATAATTCAATATGTAGTCGCATTATTGTGGTTAATCAGTATATCAATCATGTTATATCAATTGATAAAAGGTCAACCAGATATACCAATCATCATTAGTACAATGTTATTTGCGGTCTCTTTTATAATTATATCAAAGTATCATGCGCATCAATCTAAAAAACTTAAAGGTAAAGATCAAAAAAATTGAGTTTCAACTTTACATTTGGACTTTAAGCTGGGTAAGAAAAAAATTAAAACCTATTAAACTTGTTTATCTTTGCGCGAATTTAAATTATGAGATATCAGTTAAGGGAAAGTGATAACAACACTCAGGCGAGAGCCGGCATTATAAGCACTGATCATGGTGAAATAGAAACACCTATATTTATGCCAGTAGGAACTATAGGCACCGTAAAAGGCATCCATCAAAGAGAATTAAATGACGACTTAAAAGCTCCTATAATCCTTGGCAATACTTATCACCTTTATCTTAGACCAGGAACTGATTTACTGGAAGAAGCCGGTGGCTTGCATAAATTTATGAACTGGCACAATGCCTTATTAACTGATAGTGGTGGTTATCAGGTATATTCATTATCAGATAACAGGAAAATCACAGAAGAGGGTGTTGAATTTCGCTCTCATATAGATGGCTCTAAGCATTTTTTTTCACCCGAACGAGCTATTGATATACAACGTAGTATAGGTGCTGATATCATTATGGCATTTGATGAATGCACACCTTATCCTTGTAAATACCAATATGCAAAAACATCATTAGATATGACGCATCGCTGGTTAGACAGATGCTTTGAGGCGATGAAAGATTACCCTGAAAAGTATAATTATACGCAGAGTTTATTTCCTATAGTTCAGGGTAGCACCTTTAAAGATCTTAGAATTAAATCTGCTGAATATATAGCAGACAAAGAAGCTGATGGTAATGCCATAGGAGGTTTATCTGTAGGAGAACCAGACCATGAAATGTATGAAATGACAGCTATAGTTACAGCTATTTTACCTAAATCTAAGCCAAGATATCTTATGGGCGTAGGAACGCCGATAAATCTATTAGAAAATATCGCCTTAGGTGTAGATATGTTTGATTGTGTTATGCCTACTCGCAATGCCAGGAATGGCGGTCTTTTTACAGCTCAGGGTAATCTTAACATAAAAAACAGCAAATGGAAAAATGATTTTTCCGTCTTAGATGATGAGGCCTATTCCTGGGTAGACACCTACTATTCTAAAGCTTATTTACGTCATTTGTTTAGTGTAAATGAATTATTAGGCAAACAAATAGCCAGTATACATAACATAGGGTTTTATCTTTGGCTGGTAAAAGAAGCCAGAAAAAGAATTTTAAATGGTGATTTTTTAGATTGGAAAACTAAAATGGTAGAACAAATGAGAAGTAAGCGCTAAATGAAAATATTTGATTGGTACATCCTAAAACGCTATATCATCACTTTTGTGATGTTAATTTTACTCTTTATCCCCATTGGCATTATCATTGACTTATCTGAAAAGATAGACAATATGTCTCAAAATGAGGCACCAACAGATGAGATTTTAGAGTACTACATTTATTTCACTGTTTATTTTGCTAATCTTTTATTCCCCATACTTCTTTTTTTATCTATTATATGGTTTACCTCAAAGCTTGCCAATAACACAGAAATCGTGGCTTTTTTGAGTTCAGGAATATCATTCTACAGATTTTTAAGACCCTATTTAGTTGGCGCCAGCTTAGTCTGCCTCATTGCCATCTTATTCAGTATGTATATCGTTCCTAAAGCTAATGTTGGTTTTTTTGAGTTTAAGTACAAATATCTAAGTCGCGATAAGGCTACTAACAACACACGTGATTCTTACAGGCAGATTAATGATAAAGAAATAATTTATGCGACAAACTTTAAACCTAAAGACAGTACTGCCAGATACTTTACTTTAGAGCATTTTGAGAACAATCAATTAAAATTTAAAATCAAAGCTGATAAATTAAGGCTGTTAAAAGACTCTGTTTATAAACTTTCTAACTACAAAAAGAGAATTATAAAAGAAGACGAAGACATATTGATTAAAAGAACTCATAAAGACACGCTTTTGCCTTTTGAGTTTGGTGAATTAACCCCTAAAGTATATGAAGCAGAAACACTAAATTACTTAGAATTAGTTGATTTTATAGAAGAGCAAAGACGTCGAGGTTCACCAAATCTAAACAGATACATTATCGCATTACACAAACGCTGGAGCATCCCTATATCTGCTTTTGTATTAACATTAATAGCGGTAGCTGTCTCATCAATCAAGCGTCGCGGTGGGATAGGTATCAATTTAATCATTGGGGTAGCTATTGCTTTTAGTTATGTATTTATAGATAAGGTTTTTGCCTCTGTGGCAGAAAAATCCAGCTTCTCGCCTATTGTTGCTGTTTGGTCTTCAAATGTCATATTTGGTATTTTATCCATATTCCTGATCAGAAATGCTAAACGATAAGATAAAAAAAGTTCACCAAAAAAGCGAAGAAAAGATAAGATGAATAATAACTTTTTTAACTTTGTACATTAATAAAAAAAAGGCTTTATGGAATATTTAGATTTTGAATTACCCATCAAAGAACTAGAAGAACAGTACCAGAAGGCCTGTCAGTTAGGAGATGAGAGCAGTGTAGATGTATCAAAAACGTGTAGAGAACTTCAGGAAAAAATAGATCATACAAAAAAAGATGTTTTTAAGAACTTAACTCCCTGGCAAAGAGTTCAGCTTTCTAGACATCCTAATAGACCTTACACATTAGATTACATCAAGGGTATTTGCGGCGATTCTTTTTTAGAACTCCATGGCGATAGAAATTTTGGTGATGATAAAGCCATGATAGGTGGTTTAGGTAAGATCAATCAACAAACATTTATGGTGATAGGTCAACAAAAAGGTTATAATACAAAAACACGTCAATACCGTAATTTTGGGATGGCAAACCCTGAAGGCTACCGTAAAGCTTTACGTCTGGCAAAAAAAGCAGAAAAATTTAATTTACCGCTTGTCAGTTTTATAGATACACCCGGAGCTTACCCTGGTTTACAAGCTGAAGAGCGAGGACAAGCTGAAGCTATAGCCAGAAATATATTTGAATTTATGCAGCTTAAAGTGCCGATGATTGTTGTTATAATAGGCGAAGGTGCAAGTGGAGGCGCACTTGGCATAGGTGTAGGTGATAAAGTTATGATGTTAGAAAATACATGGTATTCTGTTATATCTCCTGAATCATGCTCATCAATATTGTGGCGAAGCTGGGAACACAAAAAAGAAGCTGCCGATGCCTTAAAACTTACTGCTAAAGATATGAAGCGTTTTAAAATAGTTGATGAAGTTATAAAAGAACCTTTAGGTGGTGCTCACAGAGAAAAAGAAAAAACTTATAAGATGGTTAGTAAAAAAATACTTGAAACCTATCAAGCACTTAAAGAGCTTTCTCCTGAAAAGTTGGTAGAAAACCGTATTGAAAAATTTACGGCTATAGGGGAATATAAAGAATAAAAATCATATCAACAATTCAGATTATTTTCTTGTATTAATGTTACCAAAACGTTAAGCCCAAATCTTATCTTATTAACAGCGTTATCAACAATTTTTGTTGATATCATAGTACGCCTATTTACTTTCATTTTCATAATTTAGCACCATGCAAAACCAAACTTCAACTCAAACATACAGTAAAGATAAAAGCAATGTCATAAACCTTGAGAAGGGCAAAATACCACCTCAAGCTATTGATATCGAGGAAGTTGTTTTAGGCGCTATGCTAATTGACAAGAAAGGTGTAGATGAAGCTATAGATATTTTACAACCGGAAGTGTTTTATGATCAGAAACATCAATTCATATATGAAGCTATTATCACGCTTTTCCAGGAAGGCAAACCTATTGACTTGTTAACAGTTACCAGTCAGCTTAAAAAAGATAAGAAATTACAAGATGTAGGTGGCGAAATCTACCTTATTCAACTTACCCAGAAAATATCAAGTTCTGCTCACATAGAATATCATTCAAGAATAATTATTCAGAAGTATATTCAGCGTAGTTTAATTCAGATATCAGGAGAGATTATTCACGACGCTTATGATGAAGGTAAAGATGTTTTTGATTTACTTGATGAGGCCGAATCAAAACTGTATAACGTTACCCAAGGTTACATTAACAAAGCCTCTCAATCTGCACAAAATCTGGTTACCGAAGCTAAGAAAAAAATTGAAGAAATCGCCAATCAAAGTGGGTCAAGTGGCGTTTTAGCTGGGTTTACAGGAATAGATAAAATAACTTCAGGTTGGCAGTTAAGTGATTTGATCATTATTGCGGCCAGACCATCTATGGGTAAAACCGCTTTTATCTTATCGATGGCCAGAAATATCGCCGTAGGCCAAAAAATACCTGTTGGTTTCTTTTCTTTGGAAATGTCTTCGGTACAATTAATCACAAGGTTGATATCCTCTGAAACAGAAATCGCATCAGAAAAACTTAGAAATGGTGACCTGTCAGATTTAGAGTGGAATCATCTCAATGAGCGTGTGAAATCGCTCGAAGGAGCGCCACTTTATGTTGATGACACGCCTAGCCTTTCAATCTTTGACTTACGTGCTAAGGCCAGAAGATTATCATCTAAACATGATATAAAAATTATATTTGTTGATTATTTACAGTTAATGACCAGTGGCGCCAGCAATAAAAACGGTACCAGAGAGCAAGAAATATCAACGATTTCAAGGAATTTAAAAGCCCTCGCTAAAGAACTTAACATCCCTGTCATTGCTTTATCTCAATTATCAAGGAATGTAGAAACCCGAGGTGGTAGTAAAAGACCTATTTTAAGTGATTTACGAGAGTCAGGTGCCATTGAACAAGATGCAGATATTGTCTCATTTATATACAGACCTGAATACTATGGACTTGAAACCTGGGATAACGATATGGACGAGGGTAGCACTGAGAATCAAGCTGAAATTATTTTTGCCAAACACAGAAATGGCGCCATAGGTGATGTTAGATTAAAATTTGAAAAATCATTTGGTAGATTTGAAGACTTAGGTGAAAGCATTACTATTCCAACAGAAATATCATCAAGTATGAATGAAGACGATGATGATAATGATTCTATATTCTAATAAAGTAGTATTTGTTAAATTTATAGTACAATGACTTCAATTGTAGTTTTTAAATTTAAATTTAGATAAAATTTTCATTTATGCGACTAAAGTTATTAGTCTTTTTTTTAATCATAAGTTTAAACTCTTATGCATCTTTTGTGTTAATACCAATGGATGCAGAAAGTCAAAAAGAACATTTAAAAGCCTACGGAATAACTTATTGGGTATTAGAAAAAAACAAAAAAGTGGAATGGCTACTCAACTATCGCGGTGGTTCTTTTCTTATACCAGCATCAGAAGATCTTAAAAAAGAATGCGATATAAGAGGGGTTTCTTATCAAATCATCAGTAACCGCAAAGCAAAATCCATTTTAGAATCAATAGAAAGTCCTTCTAAAAATCAATCGGCGGTATTACTCGAGAAAGCTCCAAAAATTGCCGTTTATAGTCCTAAAGGTAATCCACCCTGGGATGATGCGGTAACTATGGCTTTAACTTATGCTGAAATTCCTTATGATATGGTTTACGACAAAGAAGTTTTAAATGATCAATTGCTGCTTTACGACTGGCTACACCTTCATCATGAAGATTTCACAGGACAATTTGGTAAATTTTATAGAGCTTACAGAGCTGCGCCTTGGTATATCAAAGAAAAAAAAGAAGCTGAGGAATTAGCAGCTTCTTTAGGTTATGATAAGGTATCAAAAGAAAAATTAGCCGTGGCTAAAAAAATAAAAAACTATGTAGTAGGCGGTGGTTTTATGTTTGCGATGTGCAGTGCTACTGATTCATTTGACATAGCACTTTCTGCTCAAAACACAGATATTTGTGAGCCGATGTTTGATGGCGACCCGAGTGAACCGGGATATCAAAAGCAACTTGATTTTAGTAAAACCATGGCTTTTGAAGACTTTACGCTAGTCCGTGACCCTATGGTTTATGAATACTCCTCAATAGACATGACGCGACGGAGAAATGTTCCCAGAGATAAAGATTATTTTACCTTGAGAGATTATTCCGCTAAATGGGATCCTATTCCTACGATGCTCAATCAAAATCATACAGCGATAATAAAAGGTTTCATGGGGCAAACAACAGCATTTAATCCTAAAAATATCAAATCAAATATATTGGTGTTAGGTAAAAACAGAATAAATGATGAAGCCAGATATATTCATGGTATAAAAGGTAAAGGATTTTTTACTTTTTATGCAGGACATGATCCGGAAGATTACCAACATCGTGTGGGCGATCCTAAGACAGAATTAAAGTTACATCCTAACTCGCCGGGCTATAGATTAATATTGAATAATGTATTATTCCCAGCATCTGATAAAAAGAAGAAAAAAACTTAATCATCAAAAATAGCTTTTTTTCTCAGCTCAAAGTTTTTACCTAAATAAACTTTTCTAACAACCTCGTCTTTTGCGAGATCTTCGGGCTTGCCATGTTTTAAAATTTTACCTTCAAACATCAAATAAGTCCTATCAGTAATGGCTAATGTCTCCTGTACGTTATGATCTGTGATAAAAATGCCGATGTTTTTGTTTTTAAGCTTAGCTACTATTTTTTGAATATCCTCAACCGCTATAGGATCAACTCCCGCAAACGGCTCATCTAACAAGATAAATTTAGGATTTGTCGCTAATGCTCGAGCTATCTCAGTCCTTCTACGTTCTCCACCTGATAGCAGGTCACCACGATTATTTTTAATATGCTGAAGCCCAAACTCATCCAGTAAGTTTTCTGTTCTATCATCTTGCTCTTTTTTAGAAAGGTTTGTCATTTGTAAGACGCTTTTTATATTATCCTGAACGCTCAACTTCCTAAAAACTGAAGCTTCCTGTGCTAAATAACCAATACCATACTTAGCTCTTTTATACATGGCATATTTTGTGATTTTAGTTTGATCTAAAAAAATATTGCCTTCATTAGGCTTAATCAACCCAACTATCATATAAAAGGTTGTAGTTTTACCTGCACCATTGGGTCCTAATAAACCCACAATCTCGCCTTGCTCTAATTCTATACTCACGTCTTTAACCACGGGTATTCCCTTATATTCTTTTACAAGGTTATTAGCTTGTAAGGTGATTTTATCTTTGTGCATGATCTTTTTTTCTGAGCCTCTTCAAAGTAATTAGCAATTCAAATGTACCAATAAATAAAACGGTATAAGCTAGAAGTTCTACGCCTTCTTCAGCCATATCTTTAACTACCCTAATATAATTTTCTTTTAAAAGCGATTCCCAATTTTCTGATTTACCCCATAATCTTGAAAAAACATGTAATAAAGTAAATCCAACTAACAAAATTCCTATTGAAAGGTCATTTTTTAAGTAACCTATTTGACTTATGATGAGCTTTCTGTTTTTAACAAATATATAAATAGCTATTGATAGAAAGACCAACACTATAATTTGCCATAAACCATCAAATAATAAATCTAAATAATGATCTAATTCGCGGGTAACATGTATCGCAAATACTAAAGATGTAATGATACTTAGTGATCTAAATTTACACCAAACACAGGAATTTAAAAGCATTAAACCTACCATTAAAAACAACAACAATTCTTGTGAAAACTCTATGGTAGAATACTCTTTAACTTTACCATTTTGTATGTCTAAGTAAATTAAAAAATAATCAACTAAAAACAAGAGTGCATAAAGCACCAGTCTTAGTATAACATTTAGGAAATTATTCATCTTCTTTTATTAAATTTAATTTTCCCCATATTTATTCTCCACTTGTTCCAGATAGTCATACGCCTTTCTCAAATGAGGTATTATTATAGTTCCACCTATTAGTGTGGCTATACTTAAGGCTTCGACAATTTGTTCTTTCTTCCATCCTGATTTATGCGATGACTCTATATGATACTTTACACAGTCATCACATTTAAGCACTAAAGAAGCTACAAGGCCTAATAGCTCTTTAGTATTGCTATCTAAAGCGCCATCAGAAAAAGAGTTAGTGTCTAAATTAAATATTCTCTTAATCACTTTATTGTTATCGGCTAATAATTTATCGTTCATTTTTGAGCGGTATGCTTCAAACTCATCTACTTGGTCTATCATTTACTTTATTTTGTTTTTTATAAATTCTTTTAGCTAGAATAATACTTATTTCATAGAGCACTACTACAGGAATTGATACAATTATCTGACTGGCAATATCAGGCGGTGTTATAATTGCTGATATAATCAATATCAAAACAATGGCATATTTTCTGTTTTCTTTTAAAAAGTCAGGCGTTACTATCCCAAATTTTGTTAGAAAAAAAATCACTATAGGTAATTCAAATATCAACCCGCTTGCAAGTGTACAGGCTCTTACAAGACCTATATAACTACCAATATCTATGTCGTTAAATACTTCATTACTTACTTGATAGCCGCCAAGAAAATTTATTGATAAAGGGCAAATTACATAATACCCGAATACAACGCCGGCAAAAAAGAGTAATGAACTTACAAATATGAATATTCTAGCTTGTTTTTTTTCATTGCCATACATACCCGGCGCCACAAAACTCCACAATTGGTACAATACATAAGGAAATGCAATGATAAAACCTGCGGTTATAGAAGTCCAGAGGTGAGCGCTAAACTGACCGGCCATTTTTCTGCTTTGGATTCTAAATGGTAATTCTTCAAAGCAAAAACTATCATCAATACCCAGACTTTGAGAAAGTGAACATAATATTTCATAAGTAAGAAAATCAGCTTGTTTAGGGCCAAATAGTACCACGTCAAAAATAAAGCCTTTAGCTAGAAAAGCAACAAACCCAGCTAGAATAACGCCTAATGTAGCGCGGATTAAATGCCACCTTAACTCTTCAAGATGATCAAGAAATGACATTTCTCCTCTAGTATTTTTTGCTTGAGATTTAGCCATTATATTATTCCTTCTTTTAAGAGGTCATGAAGATGCACAACTCCAGTGTATTCAAGATTTTTATCTACAGCTATTATTTGTGTGATATTGTTTTGTTCTAATATTTCTAAAGCATCAACTGCTAATGCATCTTTATCAATTGTTTTAGGATGTATAGACATTATATCTTTAGCTGTAAATAGATTAAAATCTTCATCAGATTCTAACATTCTTCTTATATCACCATCAGTTATTATTCCTACTATTTTAGAAGAATCTATTACAGCTGTTGCGCCCAGGCGTTTTTGAGAAATTTCAACAATAACCTTTTTTAATGAAGTTTCAGGGTAAACCTGTGGTTTAGGATTTTGAGCAATGATATCACTTACTTTAAGATAAAGTGTTTTACCTAAAGAGCCTCCCGGATGAAATTTAGCAAAATCCTGACTTGTAAAACCTCTTAGATTGAGCAAACAAACCGCCAGAGCATCTCCCATAACTAATTGAGCAGTAGTACTGGTAGTAGGCGCTAAATTGTTAGGACAAGCCTCTTTATCTACAAATGTAGAAAGTACATAATTACTATTAGTCGCTAAAAAGGAATCAGTATTGCCTGTAATAGCGATGAGTTGATTTTTAAAGTTTTTTATCAAAGGAACCAGTACTTTTATCTCTGGTGTATTTCCACTTTTAGAGATGCAAATGACGATATCATCTTCAAGAATAGTTCCTAAATCACCATGAATCGCATCAGCAGCATGCATAAATATGGCCGGCGTACCCGTAGAATTTAAAGTGGCTACAATTTTATTGGCGATTATGGCACTTTTCCCTATCCCTGTTATGATTAACCTACCTTTAGACTGATACACTAGCTTTACAACTTTCTCAAAATCAGTTGTTAACAAGCCTGCCATTTTTTTTATAGCATCAGATTGAGAAGAAATTACTTCTTTTGCCAGTTGATTTATAGCAAATTTATCCATAAATTTTAAAAGACTGCTTGTTAAATTATAATGTTTGTGTATATTTAGATTTGCAAATGTAACCATTTAATAAATTTAGTTTCAATTGTCCACAATCAATTTACAACATGAACTCAAGCGATATTTCGGGTTTAACGAGTTTAAAGGTCTTCAAAAAGACGTTATAGATAGTATCATAAATAAGCATGATACTTTTGCCATAATGCCCACAGGAGGTGGTAAATCTCTTTGTTATCAACTTCCAGCTTTAATAACGCCGGGAACTGCTATAATAGTTTCCCCGCTAATAGCCTTAATGAAAAATCAAGTAGATGCCATAAGAGGCATATCTGATCACGATGGAGTTGCTCATGTTTTAAACTCATCTTTAAATAAAGGTCAGGTAAAAAGAGTAAAAGAAGATATTTCTTCCGGGCTTACCAAATTGCTTTATGTAGCTCCAGAATCGCTTACTAAAGATGATTATATAGATTTTTTAAAAGATGAGGATATTTCTTTTTTAGCTATAGATGAGGCTCACTGCATTTCAGAATGGGGGCATGACTTTAGGCCGGAATATAGAAATCTTAAAAAAATCATCAATAGAATAAGTGATGATATTCCTATTATAGGACTTACTGCAACTGCAACACCTAAGGTTCAGGAAGATATAACTAAGAACTTGGCAATGAAAGCGCCCAATGTTTTTAAGGCTTCTTTTAATAGACCTAACCTGTATTATGAAGTGAGACAAAAAACCAGTCAGGTAGATGCTGATATCATTAAGTTTGTTAAAGATCGCGTGGGTAAAAGTGGCATTATATACTGCTTAAGTAGAAAACGTGTAGAGCAATTATCACAAATTCTTCAGGTTAACGGATTAAAAGCCATTCCTTATCATGCCGGCCTTGATGCTAAAACGAGAACCAAACATCAAGATATGTTTCTTAAAGAAGAAGCTGATGTTGTTGTGGCTACTATAGCTTTTGGTATGGGTATTGACAAACCTGACGTCCGCTATGTTATTCATAATGATATACCTAAAAGCATAGAAAGCTATTATCAGGAAACCGGTCGTGCCGGTCGTGATGGTGGAGAAGGTCATTGCCTTGCATTCTATAGCTATAAAGATATAGAAAAGTTAGAAAAATTTATGAGTGGAAAGCCCATTGCCGAACAAGAAGTTGGCATGGCTTTATTACAGGAAATGGTAGCTTTTGCGGAAACCTCAATATCTAGAAGAAGATTTTTACTCCATTATTTTGGTGAAGATTTTGATAACAAAACTGGAGAGGGTGGCGACATGGATGATAATATGCGTTATCCTAAGAAAAAAACAGAAGCAAAAGACGAGGTGGTCTTAATGCTTAAAGTGATTAAAGAAACAGGTGAAATTTATAAAACTAAAGAGGTTGTCCAGACACTAATTGGTAAATCTAATGCCTTGATTAAATCTCATAAAGTAGATCAACAAACTGTTTTTGGTTCTGGAAAACATAAGGATAAAGAATTCTGGATGGCTTTGAGCAGACAAATTTTAGTGGCTAACCTCATCCGTAAAGAAATTGAAACCTATGGTGTTTTACATTTAACTGATAAAGGTAGAGATTTTATAGAAAATCCTACTTCTTTTATGATGACGGAAGATCATTCTTATAAAGGTGATGCGCCTTCTGCTAATGGAACTCCCGGAGGTGGCGCTGATAATAAGCTTTTAGCTATGCTTAAAAAGCTTAGAAAACAAGTATCTAAGAAAAAGGATTTACCTACTTATGTTATTTTCCAGGATCCTTCTTTAGAAGATATGGCTTTAAAATATCCTGTTACTCATGATGAATTAGTGAATATTCACGGTGTGGGCGAAGGAAAAGCTAAGAAATTTGGTAAAGATTTTATACAGTTAATCAAAGATTATGTTGAGGAAAATCAAATTATAAGACCTAATGATTTAGTTGTAAAAAGCACGGGGGCTAAAAGCGGTAATAAGCTATATATTATTCAGAATGTAGATAGAAAGCTACCATTAGAAGATATAGCTCATGGTAAAGGAATGTCTATGACCGACTTTATTAAAGAAATGGAAGCCATTGTGTACAGCGGAACCAAACTAAATATTA
The DNA here is from genome assembly GCA_031581455.1 of Psychroflexus sp. Lineage (GTDB taxonomy): Bacteria > Bacteroidota > Bacteroidia > Flavobacteriales > Flavobacteriaceae > Psychroflexus. The sequence continues at coordinate 19,450 of JAVLBJ010000027.1, forward strand.
CCTATTATATTGATGATATTTTAGATGAAGATCAACAAGATGAATTAAATGATTTTTTCATGGAATCTGAAACTGGCGATATTGAAGAAGCTCTTGATGAATTTGATGGCGGTTATGATGAGGAAGAATTAAGATTATACCGTATAAAATTTACTAGCGAAGTCGCCAACTAAAATCTCATTCACTAGCTTATATCGTGTAAGTTATCAATATCTTATAGTCCAATCATCAAAGCCATTTAAATAGCTTTAAGATTAAGCATTAATGTTGTGATTTAAGATTTAGGTAGAAAAATTTCTGCCATCATACATCGGGCACTGCCGCCGCCATATTTTTCTATAACAGATAAGTCACTACTTATTATTTCAATTTCCTTTTTTAATTGATCAATTTGATTTTTTGTCAGTGCTTTTTCTGCTTGATGACTCATTACCATAAATTTTCTACCTTCATTATTTCGCACTTCTAACATATTACCGGCATAGTTATTCATTTGATCCTCAGTAATATCTATAATGGTTTTTCCATCGTTTTTTAAACTATCCATAACCGTTTTACGCTCTTTTTTATCGTCTATGGTAGAGGAGGCAATCACGGCGACATCAGACCCAATACACATCATGACATTTGTATGATAAATAGGCAACCTTTGGTTATTATGCGTTTGGTTAGCATGAAATACAATAGGCATGTATTCAAATTCCTCACAGAATTCTTCAAAAAGCACTTCATCAGCTCTTGCTGAAATAGCACAATAAGCCTTTTTATTGATTCGATCTAATACTATACTTCCTGTGCCTTCCAGAAATACATCATCGTTTTCTGCTTCGCTATAATCTATAAATTGATCTATTGTAAAACCTTTTGCTTCAATTTGGTCTATGACATCTTCTCGTCTTTCTCTTCTTCTATTAGGCGCATACATAGGGAAAAGACCTACGCAACCATTTTCATGAAAAGACACCCAATTATTAGGAAATAAGGCATCTGGTGAATCAAGTTTCGCCTCATCTTCAACTACGATGACATTAACTCCATTTTGTTGTAATTTTTTTACAAAAGCATCAAATTCACTTCTGGCATGATCATTAGCTGAAATCATATCATCATCCTTTTGCTGAAAGTAATTATTCACGGCAGTTTCCTCATTCATTCTAAATGATGCCGGACGAATCATTAACAACGTATCTGTACTCTGGTGCTTCATTTAATCTCTTATTAGCGGTAAAGTTGAACATCTCAACAATCCTTCCTGTTTAGCTATTTCCCTATAATTTACTTTTTCTACACAAATATCTCTGCTTTCTAACCATGTGTTCAATCGCTCAAAATGATAATCAGAAATCACTATATCAGGTGCAATTGAAAAAATATTTGACGTCATGTCATACATTTCCTGTTTAGTAATTTCAAATATATTAGCTTTTCCGTAAAAAGATACTAACCATTGATATTCGTTTTCTTCTAAAAATCCATTTCTATGAATGATAGCTGCATCTTTACCAACCGGCTGAAAACAGCAATCTAAATGCAAAGCGTTTTCATAAGGATTAGAATTGCTTTTTCGCAAGTTAAATGATTTGACTTTTTTTGAAGGAAATTTTTCAGCTATTTTTTCAATTGCTTTTTGATTAGTTCTGGCAGTAATAAAATCTGAATAATCATCACCTCTATAAGTGCCTATGAAAATATAATCACCAGCAAGCATAACATCGCCTCCTTCAATATGATGGTCTTCGGGCATTCTTATAATATTATGTTCATCTATTTGATCTAAGACTGGTCCTAAAGCTTCCACCTCTTTCTCCCTATGTGGTAAAATATTTGATACCACAAACTTATCTTCAATAACAAAGCCTATATCTCTTGCAAATATTTGATTGCAATCTTTTATTAAATTTGGTTGATATACATTTACGTCATATTTTTCTAGCAATTGCTTAAAGGATGCTAATTCAGCTATCATGTCGTTTTCATCTGGATAAGTACCCGCTTTGATATGCGCTATAGATTTAGGATCATAAGCTTCTTCTACACTTGGTGTTTCTCCATTAAATTGAGCCGTTCCCAGTATAACTGAATGTAATATTGATGTTTCGTTATTAAGGTCTAAACGCATTTTAAATAATTATTTAAGCAAAAATAAGGTTATAAATATTATGATTATTGATTTTTTTAAATATATATTATATTTTGAAAATTTCACTAATAATTGAATTTAAAACAAATCATACTAACGCTCATTTCGATAATTACTACATTTGTTCCATGGTTAGGATTAGTATTTTAGGATACGGGAACGTAGGTAGGCATCTGGCTAAAGCCTTCTATGATAAGAAAAACATAGAATTGGTGCAGATTTATAACCGGTCCGTTATCACCGATGATGATCGCCCTGGAAATACGGCAACGACAGACCAATTGGCCGATCTTGTTCCAGCCGATATTTTCTTGCTCTGTCTCAAAGATGATAGTATAGAACACATCGCGCATCAAATACCTTATCAAAATGCCATTATTGCGCATACGTCCGGCAGCTTAGGATTGTTGAAAAGTATTGAACATAGCGCTGTATTTTATCCGCTTCAAACTTTTAATGCGAATATTCCGCTCGATTATCAAAAGATACCATTTTGCCTGGAAGCAAAGCTGTCCATCGACTTCAAAATACTGGAAAAACTAGTCGTACAGCTCGAAGCAAAAGCTTATCCCATCGATTCCCAAAAACGTCAATATCTACATCTGGCCGCGGTTTTCGTGGCTAATTTCACTAATTTCTGTTATCAACAAGGCCACGATATCTGCAAGGATAACAATATACCGTTTGACATCTTACATCCTTTAATAGAACAAACCGCACAAAAAATCAAAAAGATGACGCCGAAAGAAGCGCAGACCGGACCGGCCAAAAGGGGTGATCGATCGACGATGGAACGGCATTTGTCACAGCTCAAAGAACCACAACAAATAAAGATCTACCAACTTATATCACAAGCAATACAACAGAATTAATGGAAAATTATAAACATAAGCTCAACCCTATCAGAGCATTCGTCTTTGATGTAGATGGCGTGCTGACCAATGGACAACTCCTGATTACGGAAAAAGGCGAGCTTTTAAGAAGCATGAACGTAAAAGATGGCTTTGCCTTAAAACATGCGCTGAACCATGATTACAAGATCTGTATCATATCCGGCGGTAATAATCCCGGTGTGGAAAAGCGATTAGCTGATCTGGGCGTTCAAAAGATATTCATGAACGTAAAAGATAAAATGGGTTGTTTAGTGGAGTTCATCTCAGCGGAAAACCTCGAGCCAGATCAGGTAGCCTTCATGGGTGATGACCTACCGGACTATCATGTCATGCAAAAAGTAGGCTTAGCAGTAGCACCGCAAGATGCCGTACCCGAGATCAAGGAGATCGCTCATTATGTCTCTCATCTAAAAGGCGGCAATGCTTGTGTGCGCGACCTGATCAAGCAAGTATGCAGTGTGCAGAACAAATGGTTCAAACCTTGACCCATGAAGTTCGTCAAGCTATTGCGACCTTTAAATCTGATCTTTTTAGGGTCATCCATCGGCTTGGTGTATTTTATTCTATTACCTAAGCTATCATCAGACGTCCAAATATCAGGAAGGTTGTTCTGGATTTTCTTGCTTTCATGCCTTTTCATGGCGGCCGGTGGAAATATCATCAACGATTTCCATGATGTGGATGTAGATAAGGTAAATCGACCTGGTCGAGAGATCGCTAATGCTTCCATCTTCCAGCGGAAAACTGCTTATAGCATTGGCCTGATATTCCTACTGATCAGCCTGATCTTGGGTTTTTTAATAGGTTATCAACTGGAACAATTATCCTATGGCTTTTTCTACTTCTTCGCTGCTTTAGCACTTGTGGCCTACTCGCAAAAGCTCAAGCGACAAGCGCTCTTCGGTAATCTATTGGTCAGTTTGCTTACCGTTCTCCCCTATTTCCTGTTATTTTATCTAATCGAACTCAATAGCCAAGTGCAGATGAGCTTATTGGTGTTTCGTATTTTTATCTTTCTGATGATCATGTCCTTTTTATTAAACTTTATCAGAGAGATCATTAAAGACCTGGAAGATATGCAAGGCGATTATTCCGCGAATTGTAAGACCTTACCTATCATCATCGGAAGGGAGCGAACGCATTTTATCGTTCAGGTGATGATCGTGATAAGTTTATTAAGCCTGGTGATCTGCAGCTTATATTTCTTTGATACTTATCTAATGGCGATATTTTTCGGCTTAGGCGTGGGTTTGCCTTTGTTCTTAGTCGCTTTTAAGGTCCGGGAAGTACGTATGGCAACAAACTATCATCTATTAAGTCAGCTGTTGAAATTAAGTATGCTCATTGGATTAATACTGCTTATATTGCTTCCTCAAATCCTAAGAATATGATGCAAAAGCTCAATGAACAATATAAGACCACCCTTGGTTCAGGTTCGCCCAGACGCAAGGAATTACTGGAAGATCTGGGGCTGAATTTCAAAGTTCAAGCTTCAGAAGTCGATGAAACATTCCCGAAACATCTCAAAGGATACGAAGTCGCGGAATATCTGGTGAAGATCAAAGCATTGAGCTTTGAACCACCACAGGAAAATGAACTGATCATTACCGGCGATACCATTGTATGTGTAGATGATCGGATACTGGAAAAACCAAAGGACAAACCCGATGCTTTCCAGATGCTGCGTCAGTTATCTGGCAAGAAGCACGCGGTCATCTCTGCCTATTGTATTTATCATGCGGATGATTTTGTAGTGAAAAGCGATCAGACTGATGTTCATTTCAAAGCACTTTCAGATGAGGAAATACAATACTATACGGACAACTATGAAGTGTTTGATAAAGCCGGAGCTTATGCTATTCAGGACTGGATAGGGAAAATAGGCGTTGAGAAAATAGACGGCTCATTTTATACGGTAATGGGCTTACCTGTTCATCAAGTTTATAAGTCATTGCAGGACATAGCTGAACTGTAAAAAACAGCGTTGAAAAAATAATATTGTTTAAATTTGATTTAATAAATACCAAAAGTTGATAGCCAGATGAAATACCATTTAAAAAATATTCCTAAATATCTTATACTTCCTTTTTACTTGATATTAGCATTCAGTTGCCAGACCAATTCCTCCCAGAACAGAAAAAGCGATTCCAATGATGAGCTTATTGCAGAAAAAAGAGACCTTTCCGAAAAGTTCAAAGAATATTGGTACAGCGGCAAAGCGGAGATCAGCAGTTATGAACTCACCCAATATCGTTACGATAAGCCCAGAAAAGGTAAAGCCGTGCTGATATTCGTCTCAGAGGATTTCAACACAGAACTACAGGTCAAGGCCGATCGGCCGGATAAGCAAAGTGTTTCTGTCTTAAAGCTCAACAAGACCAAGGATTTTGCCACCGGCATCTATCCTTATCATATCATGGAAAGCACTTTCTCACCGATCGCGAAAAAAGCACACGCCTTAAAAACAGCCGCCAGTGTCCACGAATGGTGTGGTCAGGCCTATATGCAGATCAATGACCGTGATCATCTGGAAGTAAGGATCCATTCCTACTTTGAATCCACCGCTGATAAAGAATTGGAACTGAAAGAACAGCTGATGGAAAATGAAGTGTGGAACCTGCTCCGGATCGATCCCGATTCTGAACTACTAAAAACTGACAAGATGATCCCATCCCTGGAATACCTGCGACTTAGACATCGGGAAGCTAAGGCCTATCCGGTGGATATTACCCAGCAGAAAAGCAATGACACCCTGATCACGAGCTTTGATCAATCTACTTTGAACAGAACTTTAACGATCTATCAGGAAGCGGATCATCCCTATAAGATTCTCAAATGGGAAGAAAGCATCACACAAGACGGCAAGACCAAGACCACATCAGCTGAATTAATCAAGACGATGAGGTCTGCTTACTGGAACCAGAATGCACCGGAATTCTCCCGTTTAAGGGATAGTTTACAATTACCAACTTATGGAAAATAGCTCTACCAATAGCTTTTTAGAAGTACAAAAGTTCGACCAAAAATGGCTTTGGATCCTGCTCATTGTCGTATCGATCGTCATATTAGGAGTTCAATTCAGCATCTTCTTCAGTTCATCTGTAGAAGCATCCGGTTTTGGGTTTTATTCTTCGTTGTTCAATGTTTTTTTGGTCCTAATTTTGGTCGGGCTGTTCGCCGTGATGAGACTTAAGACGAATATCGATAAGGAAAAGATCAGCATGAAGTTCTTTCCTTTTGTCAAAAAAGAAGTGGCTTGGCGTGATATCAGGAAAGCTGAGGTATTGGATTACGGCTTCGTAGGCGGTTGGGGCATCCGTTTATGGACAAAATACGGAACCGTCTATAACACCAAAGGTTCAAAAGGATTGTTTATACAGCTCAATGACGATAAAAAATTCCTTATCGGCACACAAAGACCAGATGAGCTTGCTAACTTTATAAAGAGGATAGAAGGAGATGAACAGTAAATAATTAGTCTTATCCAACTGAGATATTTGAGCTTAGATTCGAGAAACAAGACAAAACTTAAATAACTAAATATCAAATTCATGTAGATATTCTTAGTTTATAATTAT
>JAVLBJ010000114.1:0-3168 GCA_031581455.1 Psychroflexus sp.
TAAATGCCCAAGTGTATCAACTGCAATGCTATATTTATATCGCTGATGTTTAAATTTTAATTCATAGGATAATTTTTTGCCATCTTTTTGTTTATAATATTTCTCTTGTTTAAGATCAATATCAAAACCTTTTAAAATCAACGGAATATCTCCGGGAAATTCATCTGATTTAATCGGCTTTTCAACTTCCTGCTTTGTGTTTTGAGAATATCCATTTTCAAAACTTGGTATAATACACAATAAATATATCAAATAATGTAATTTATAAGTCATTAAGTTAAAATAAGCAATAATCAATATTTCTATATCATTAGTGTCCGATAAAAAATCCCTCAATTATTGAGGGATTTTTCGTATATAGCTGTTTTAACTTTCAAATAATTCAGCCATGAGTAAAAGTAATCATTTTTTCGGACAGCCCATATTCAGTCAGATGAGAAATTTGATTGATTCTTCTATTGTATCAAATGCTTCAGCCAATCGTAATAGTGACCATTATTGTAAACGTTTTACAACTTTCCAACACTTGATAACAATGCTTTATGGCGTTGTCTCTGGATGCAACTCATTACGGGAATTATCAGCAGGTATTATAAGTTACGGCTCTAAGATAAGTCATTGTAAGTTTGATTATACACCAAGACGAAGCACTATTTCTGATGCCAACAAGCGAAGAAGCTATCTGGTCTTTGAAGATATCTACAATGCCCTTGTTAAAAAATATCTCCCTGAATTATCGGACAGCCACAAACAGCTTTTAATAGATAAAAAGGTATATGCTATAGATTCTACAACAATACAATTATTCCAACCTATATTTAACTGTGTAGGTCGCAATGCTAACAGCGGTAAGCGCAAAGGAGGACTAAAGAGTCACCAAAAACTAGACATGCAAGCAGGAATACCTGTAAAGGTATATCATAGCCATGCTACAGAGCATGATTCTATGTTTATACACCATAAGGATATTATGAAGCCCAACGAAGTTGCTCTTATGGATAAAGCCTACAATAACTATAAATTATTTGACCAGTGGAATAAAAGCAATATCTACTTTGTAACTCGACTTAAAAACAATGCACAAGAAGAATTAATAGAAGAGCTTGAACTCAAACCTGCAACCCCAGATAATATACTTAGAGACGCTAAAATAGCTTTAACCTATAAGGATGATAATGGACAGCAGGTAAAGGTTGAGCTAAGGCTTGTAAGTTTTTACCACGAAGAAAAAAACAAGGCTTACTACTTTCTTACCAATCTATTTGATTTAGAAGCAGAGCAGATTGCAAACCTGTATAAAAAAAGGTGGCAAATTGAAACCTTATTTAAGAAGGTAAAACAAAACTTTCCATTACAATATTTCTATGGTGAGAATCAAAATGCCATCCAGATACAGGTTTGGGTTACCTTAATGGCGTTATTACTGATAAGTTTAATGAAAAAGGCCCTTGAAAAGTCGTGGGCGTTTTCAAATCTAATTAGTCTTTTGCAAAAGCACCTATTCTCTTACGTAAAGTTTAAAGACTTTTTTGACAATATGGATAGTTATATTAAAGACTATGAGAAAAATAAAGGAACCCCAGAAAAAATTGCACAACAATCAGCATTGGAGTTTGGGTAAGAAAATAGGGGGCTTACTATTTGTAAACCCTAAAAAACAAAAGATTTTAATAGGGTTAGAAGACTTTTTTGTGCTAATTTTGAATTTTATCGGACAAAAAACAAATTTAAATAATAATCCTGTATGGTAAAAAAATATTTGATTTTTATATGCTCATTCAATTTTTTGTTATGTCTAAATGCTCAATCCAACAAGCAATTGATCGGATCTTATAAACAGGCTTGTATGAGAAATGCGAACAACTCGGACAGCCTGTTTTTTTATGCCGAAAAATTCTTGCTCCTGAAGGACTCATTGGCTCAATATGAAGGTTATTTTGCAAAAGGCTACGCTTACAGGAACAATATGCGGATCGATAGCGCCATGGTCAATTTCCAGAAAGCCTTTGGGTTTGCAACACAAAAGAACGAAAAGTCCAGAGCCGTTAGAATGTCACTGATTACCGCTGTAAATGCAGGAGATAATCAAAAGGCGCTCCATCATGCAGAAAAGATGTTCCAATTAGCAGATGAATATAATGATAGCTTGATACTGGCGAACGCTTATAATCAAAGAGGGATCATCAAAAAGGAAATAGGTGAGCTTGAAGAAGCCATAGCGGATTATGTGAAAGCTTCTGCTATATACGAAAAGTTAAACGAACCCGCGATCATTAATGTACATACCAATATTGCCATTGCCTACGATATATTAGGCCAGCCGAACCTGGCACTTTCCTGGTTTAAGAAAGCCTATGAACATGCAGTAGTATCTAATAATGAGCGGTTGCTGATAAGAGCTACGAACAACCTGGCCAATCACTACAAGTCCTTGAATGACATGAAGTCTAGCAAGGCTTATTATGATGAGTTGTTAAGCAAAGAAGATCAGCTTAACACTTATTACCTGACGCTCTTGTATCAAAGTCTATCAGAAATTGCCATACAAGAAGGTGACCTTTTAATTGCTCAGCAATATCTTTCAAAAGTAGAACCGCTGGTATTAGCCGGTGATAATATAGAAAGGAAAATTCAGTTCTACAGTGTAGAGGCTCGATATCATAAAGCGCAAAAAGCATATAATCAAAGTTTAGCAGAACTGGACTCCGCGATATTTTATGCAGAGAAGCATCAACTTCCTAACCGCTTATTTCCCTTGTACTTACGCAAAGCTGAACTGCATAAACAATTAAAGGCCTATCAGCCGGCAGCGGCCAGCTTTGAACGTTATGTTAAGTTAAAGGACAGCCTTCAGGACAAACAAGAATTAGAGGTTATTCAAGAAACGCTTACCAAATATGAGGTAGCTCAAAAAGAAGATACGATCAAAACCTATTTGGATCGTGAACAAGACCTGATCAATAACTTGTATTTTGCCGGTGGTCTGGCGGTGTTCTTTTTAATTGGTGGCATCTTTACCTTTAAAAGATACCGATCAACCAAAATGAAACACCTTGAAGCTGAGCAAAGGTCAAAAAAACAAAAAGGCAAGCTCGATCAGCTACAACAAGAACTACAACAACAAAACCTGGAAAAAAAGATCAAACTGAAGAACGATCATCTTATCAA
>JAVLBJ010000115.1:0-3165 GCA_031581455.1 Psychroflexus sp.
GCATTAGCAGATGTACTTTCAAAATATCCTGATGTACTTGTGATAAGCGATGAAATTTACGAGCATATCAATTTTGGGGAAGGTCATGTATCTATGGCGAGCATACCGGGTATGAAAGACAGAACAATCACGGTAAATGGTGTCTCAAAGGCCTTTGCTATGACAGGTTGGCGAATAGGTTATATGGCAGCGCCACCCAGTATTGCCAAAGCTTGCACAAAACTTCAAGGTCAGGTTACCAGTGGCGCTAATTGCATCGCTCAGCGAGCGGTCATTACCGCTTTGACGGAATCACCTGATAAAATTCAGCCGATGATTGATATTTTTGAAAAGCGAAGAAAACTGATTCTTGACTTGCTTAGCGATATGCCAGGTTTTGAAACCAATATCCCGCAAGGCGCGTTTTATGTGTTCCCTAATGTAAGTGCTTTTTTTGGTCAAAGTATCCGCGGCCGGACAATCAAGAATGCCACCGATTTTTCATTTCTTTTACTGGAAGAAGCGCATGTAGCGACCGTTACCGGCGAAGCTTTTGGTAATCCGGACTGTATTAGAATCTCCTACGCTGCCAGCGATAAAGACATCAAAAACGCGATCCAACGGATTCAAGATGTTGTGGCCGGAATATTATAATTGCCATTTTTAAAAATCATAGATGATAGAACCTGTGATGATTCTGGGCTGAATGAATATCCTTCGCTCAGTGCTGATGAAGGTAGAAAAGGAATTGTTCTGACGGAAGGCATTATCAAATAGGTTAGTGGTCTCTACTTCAAATCGCCAGGGACTATCTTCTTGCTGATAGGCTAATTGCGCATTGGCCATACTGAATCTGTTGATACTGTTCTGCGTTTGATTTTCAAAATAGGTGTAGCTGTAATCAAATTCAAAAAAGAAATCCTCAAAGAAGTTGTAATCGATGACGATCTCCGGGTTAATGCTCATGAACTGATTCTCAAAAACATCAGAGGTCAATGAGGAAAATTGTTGGCTCACCGAAAATTCCACATTGGGCAGCTTATCAAACTTTGATCGGGCACTTAAGCCATAACGGATATTCTGGTTGTTATAATCTTCTACCTGCTGGTTGATCAGTCTCTGGTAATCCCTTATGGAAGTCGATAAATTGGCGCTCAACCACCATTTATCCAGCATTTTAGTATAACCTCCGGAGGTATTATAGCTGTTTTCCGGCAAGTCGCTATAGAAAAAAGTGCTTACCTGATTAATCCCCTGAATTTCGGTGCTTCGCTGGATATCGCGATATTTATGCCGGTAGCGAAAACTAAAGTTATAAGCACGACCTTTGCTCATAGAGAAGTTAGAAACCCTAAAGCTGGCTTCATGATAAAGTTGGTTTTCCAGGTTTTCATTACCCTGTAATAAACTATTGAAGTTAGCTAAGCGTAATCTATTGGCCAAATTGGGCGCGCCGCTGAACCTGGAGTTCAGGTCATATTTGACGTTTAGATTTCCCAGGAAGAAATTGTCATTCTCTAAGGTAAAGGTTGGTGTGAGCACGCCTTTGTCTTCATCTTTTATATTGGTATCAAACTGGTCTGTATTCCATTGATAATAACGATAGACCAATCCGGGTTTAACCAAATAGTCGCCGTATTTTTTCTTAAACTCGATGCCTGCATAGTATTCCATCAATCTATGATCTACCTGATTATTGAATCCGGCCTCTTGAAAATCATTGATGCTGCCGTCGTCCAGCAACTGTCTGTCATTGGTGTTGTAAGTGGCATCATAGTAGCGTAAACCCGCGTTTGGATAAATATGCGTGGTATTGTTAAGCACCCAGTAATGCTTAAGGTCAGCCTGAACTAAATGCGTTTCAGAATCTGTGTTTTGAAGAAAATTAAGGAATTCGCCATCTTCTTCAAATGGGATCAGATCCGTAAAAATAGGTTGATCGAATTGCCAATCTATCGCATTCTCGTTCTTTTTATATTGATAATTGGCATTGAAGGTCGTGGTATGCTTAAAAGAGAACATCTTATTAGCAGAAATGTCCTGATTGATGGTGATCTGCTCCGGCATATTTTCCTGCTGGATCAGTTGATCATCAAAAGAAGTTGATGAGGCTATGTTCTGACGAGCAGTGGCGTCAGATGTTTTGATCAGAGTGGTAGCTCGGTAATCGTTCTTCTCCTGATCGTCATATTTGAGCTCCATTTTATTGATAGAAAACGTAGAAGTTCTATTATTTCTTGTGTTCCTGTTCTCATTAGCGAGCTGATCGCTTAGGTAATCTATCTCAGCATTGGTACGCTCTCTTGTTTTGCCTTGATTGACAATACTATAGGCATTAAAACGAGTGTTCTTGAACACTTCCTGATCCAAGCTGGCCGCACCGAACACGTTCTTATTGAACACGAAATCATCATTCCTGAGAAACTGCGAAAACTGATCGTTAAAGATATTCCCGATGTTGCTGTTGGCATCGATCATTTCCATATAACCACCATTAAAATCCACATAATCATCAAAAGTAAAGGACTTTTGTCCCAAATTGTTCAGGTCGCCAATAAAATTGACGGAGGTTTTAGGACTATAATAGAACAAGGTAGGATTAACGATATAGCGTTCCTCGTGACCACCACCGGCCTTGACATCACCGAAGACGAACTTCTTCTTGCCTTCCTTAAGCTTGATGTTCAGTGCCATTTTATCAGATTCTTTGAGGCCTTTTAAGAAAGATACCTCCTGATAATCATCTATGGCTTCTATTTCATCTACGGCATCGGATGGAATATTGTTCACGCCTAATTTTTCATCACCCGTAAAAAAGGTCTTCCCATCTACCAGTAGTTTAGTTACCGGTTTGCCCTTTACTTTGACATTGCCTTCGCGGTCCACCTCTACGCCGGGCAATTTTTCTAAGATATCTTTTAGTTTGCGCTCATCACCGGTCTTGAATTGATCCGTCCGATAGACGATGGTATCTTCTTTTACCACCACGGCCATTTTTTGCTCGATCAATACTTCTTCCAGCGAACTGACACTTTCTTTGAGCTGATAATCCTTGACCGTATCTTTACTTAGATCGATGCTGTCCCTGATCTGTTGATACCCTAAATGAGTGATCTCCATCAGATAATTTTCATCTTTTGCTAACTTCATTTGGTATTCGCCTTCTTGAGAAGAGATGGAGAATTC
>JAVLBJ010000116.1:0-3025 GCA_031581455.1 Psychroflexus sp.
CAGCGTATTGAGAAGGCGCAATCTAAAGCTTATGCTAATAGTATTCAGAAATTAGGGGTTTTTGTCGCTTTCTAAATCTCTAGTTTTAAGACTTGATCTATCAATTTTAACTTCTGCCCTTATAAATTTTAGGCTGTTATAAATGCCAAACTCCCTAACATTATCAATTTTAGCTTCTAAAACATTGTCACTACCGGGTTTCTTGTATTTAAATGTGAGTGGATATTTATTAGACTGCGGATTTCTGATATTACATTCTACTCTTGTGCCATCTTCTTTAATAAAATACCCTTTTTCAAAATTAATTTGAGCGTAGGCTGTAACAAAATTGGTTAAAATAATTATTGTAATTAAATATTTCATGTGTTTGATTTGTTATTTTATAGAGGTGAGTTATATCGCTATAAGTTAGTCTTTAAAAGTAAGTTTACTTTTTTAAATTTGAAAATTAAGACAAAATATAAAAATATACCGTTTAAAATATTTATCAAAATTGTGTGGGCGTAATAGAAAAAAAGTTAAGCATTTAGGTTATTAGACACATCCAGCTGAATATCTACAAAAAAAGCTGTAAAATCTTTTTCCAAAGTTTGATAATGATTTAAGAATAAAGGTAGACATTTATCCATTTGCACGTCACCTTTTATTCGCCTGCTCATTTGTGCGAGGATGCTTATAATACCGTCTATAGTTGAGTAATTGTAAAGCCAATTGAACTCTATCATAATCGGTACTATTCTTTGCACTCTTGTTGGTAGTTGATCTTTTTGTTGATCGATAAAAACATAAAAGTCTTCAACAAAATCAGATAGTGGTTGTGGGTGGTAATATTGCCAGTTCTTAGCTAAAAAATGATCGTATAAAACATCGATAATCACCCGGCTATAATGCCTGAACTCGTTAAAAAAAAGCATTCTTGAATGTCTGGTTATAGCGTGCTGATCTGTAAAATCATCTATTTTATAATGTAATGCTATGCCTTTATTAATATTATCATTTAATAATTTACGGTCATTTTTACTCACCATATCAGCCATAAAGTTGCCTAGCATGACCTCCTTGTCCTGGCCTGATAAATATAAATGCGCCAAATAATTCATAACCGAAAAATACTTTTATTTTTCTTATATGAGGTTATACTTTTGTAAAATTTCAAATAGCGCACCCATTTTGGAAAAATAACTTATTTTATAAGCTCTTTTTTAATACGTATTTTTGTGAACTAACTTAATCTATCTTTTATGGCACTTATTAAATCTATCTCTGGCATTAGAGGTACTATTGGCGGTAAAACCGGTGATAATTTAACACCTATTGATCTGGTAAAATTTGCAACAGCCTATGCAGATTGGCTCATCAAACAAGGAGGCTCATCACCTAAAGTTATTATAGGCAGAGATGCCAGAATATCTGGTGAAATGGTACAGCAACTGGTCTCGTATACACTGGTATCAAAAGGAATTAATGTGGTTGACATAGGTTTATCTACGACGCCTACTGTTGAAATGGTAGTCCCTTATGAAAAAGCTGATGGCGGTATTATTTTAACTGCCAGCCATAATCCTAAGGAATGGAATGCGCTTAAACTACTTAACCATAAAGGCGAATTTTTATCAGCTAATGAAGGAAAGGGAATTTTAGAAGCTGCTGAAGAAGGTGATTTTAACTATAATGAAGTAGATGACTTAGGCAAAGTAAATTATAATTCAGCCTATATCGACTGGCATATTGAGCAGGTGATCAAACATGAATTGGTAGATAAGAAAGCTGTTAAATCAGCAAATCTTAAAGTGGTTGTAGATGCCGTAAATTCTACCGGTGGTATAAGTATACCGCCACTTTTAAGGCAATTAGGCGTACAAGTAATTCCGCTTTATTGCGAGCCTAATGGTGACTTCCCGCATAATCCTGAACCTTTAAAAAAACATTTAAAAGACATATCTAATCTGGTAAAAGAGAAGAAAGCTGATTTAGGTATTGTTGTAGATCCTGACGTAGATAGATTAGCTATAATAGACGAACACGGAGAAATGATAGGTGAAGAATATACTCTGGTAAGTGTTGCCGATTACGTCTTAGCGCATAAACCCGGTAGTTGTGTTAGCAATTTGTCATCATCCAGAGCTTTACAAGACATTGCTAAAAAACATAACTGCGATTACCACGCCAGTGCTGTGGGTGAAGTAAATGTTGTTGAGAAAATGAAAGAAACTAAGGCCGTGATAGGCGGTGAAGGAAACGGTGGAATCATTATGCCAGACTTACACTATGGTCGCGATAGCTTAATAGGAATTGCTTTATTTTTAACGCATTTGGTGCATAGCAATCATTCGTGCTCTAAACTTAGGGCAAGTTTACCGGATTATTTTATGGCAAAAGAGAAAGTTCAGTTAACGCCAGACATTGATGTAGATGATATTTTATCGCAAATGCAAAAGGATTATGCACATGAAAACCATACAACTATTGATGGGCTAAAAATCGATTTTGCAGACTCTTGGGTGCATTTTAGAAAATCTAATACTGAGCCCATTATAAGAGTTTATACAGAAGCCCAATCACAAGAAGTTGCTGATATATTAGCACAAAATGTGATTAAGAAAATCAGGGGAAAGTTGTAGACTTCTAATTATTAAAGGTTTTTTACCTTAAAAAAAATCCTAATAATTTATTAGGGCTCCTAATGGCCAATCAACCATTACTGCAGTTTTTAAGTAAACTTATAGATCAAGCATAGGATCACCTAAATTTAGGGTTCTTTTTCAAAGTAAAAGATAACTTTAGCATACTTATTTTCTTTTCTTAAAAATTGATTATCAATTATATAAAAAACTTTGCCATACTTATTTTGATATCTTATTTGATTACCATCTATATAATATTTCGAGCGTCCATATTTATTTTAGATACGAATATGCTTATCATCTATAAAATATATCAACTTCCCAAACCTACTGCTTTCCCTAATAGTATAACCGTCTAAATAGAATAATGATTGACCGTACTGATTTTTAGAAAACAATCT